>JAFZJK010000190.1 GCA_017553965.1 Lachnospiraceae bacterium
CTGATAAGCAACCAGAATAGATTTTTCTCCAGTATGAGTCATGAGATCAGGACTCCCATTAACGCAATTCTTGGATTAAATGAGATTATTTTAAGACAGGAAGATGCTTCCGATGAAATAATTAAGGACTCTCAGAATATTCAGGGATCCGGCAGAATGCTGCTTTCACTGGTAAACGATATCCTGGACCTGTCAAAGGTTGAAGCCGGAAAAATGGAGATCATCAACGGCGAGTACGATACTGTATATGTAACTAAGGATCTGGTGAGAATGATCAAGCCGCGTGTCGATGAAAAGGGGCTGGAGCTTAAGCTGAATATTGACAGCAGGATACCGAAGAGACTGTCGGGAGATGTGGTAAGGATAGGTCAGATACTTATGAACCTGCTTACCAATGCAGTTAAATATACCAAAAAGGGAGAAGTCCTGTTAACGATAAGCTTTAAGGGAATAAAAGGTGATAAAGCTTATCTGTATTTTGAGGTAAAGGATACCGGTATGGGTATCAAAAAGGAAAATATAGAAAAGCTTTTCTCTGAGTTTTCAAGAGTTGAAGAGAAAACACATGCTATTGAGGGAACAGGTCTGGGTATTCCCATTACCGTTAAATTCTTAAAGCTGATGAACAGCAAGCTTGAAGTTGAAAGTACGGTCGGAAAGGGATCGTCATTCAGCTTCCTGCTTGAACAGAAAGTAATAGACCCCACTCCTGCCGGCGAGATAGACTTTGTAGGATACGATTCGGAAACTGACATTAATGTCTTCAGGGAGGATTTTACAGCACCCGGAGTGCGTGTGCTTGTTGTTGACGATGTCCCTATGAATCTTTTGGTATTTAAGGGTCTGCTTAAGCAGTCATTGATGAGCATAGATACAGCTGACAGTGGATTTACTGCCATAGAGATGATAGAAAAAAATGATTACGATATTGTTTTCCTTGATCATCAGATGCCTGAGATGGATGGTATCACCACACTTGAAAAGCTTAAGAATGAGCATCCGGACAGAGTCGGGGATACTCCTTATATAGCGCTCACAGCTAACGCTATTTCAGGTGCCAGGGATATGTACATTAAGAGCGGTTTCTCAGATTATCTGACAAAGCCCATTGACGGGGCGGCGCTTACAGTTATTTTCCGTAAATGGCTTCCGGATGAAAAGATAAAGGACGCACCTGTATCCCGAAAGAAACTGGTCAAAAAAGAGGACAGTACACAGGCAACCGTATGGGATCTTGAAAAGGTCGGGATCAATGTGAAAACAGGACTCGGATATACATCTAACGATACAGGTTTTTATCTTGAGATATTACAGGACTATGTAGCATCCTTTGACGAAACAAAGAAAGTTCTTTTGGACAGTCTGCAGAAAAAAGACCTAAAGAATTATGAGATAAAGGTTCACTCATTAAAGGGCACGTCCAAGACCATAGGTGCTTTGGACTTTGCGGAAAAAGCAAAGGCTATGGAATATGCCGCAAAAGAAGGTAACACAGCACTTCTGGAGTCGGAAAACGAAGGTATGCTTAAAGCATATGAGGAACTTGTCAGGAATATAGAGGAAATAATATGTCGGATTTCGTGATGATAGATGCACACGTACATCTGTGGGAGAAACAGGACGGGTGTGTAAAAAATCTACCGGTACAGGGACTTGGTAACGGCAAAAGTACCTTCATAGGCGGAGTACAGCAGATGATGCCTCCGTACATGGAGGATAACAGGAATACCGCCGAACGCCTTATAGCCAATATGGACTATGCATGCGTTAATGCATGTGCGGTGACACAGGAATACCTGGACGGAAACCAGGATGAGTACCTGTTAAAGGTTAAGGAAAAGTATCCGGATAGATTTAAGATCACAGCCCTTTACGAGGATGAAGGCTATATAGAGGATTATAAAAGAATCGGTTCCGGAGATCTTAGCAGTAATAAAGTATACGAAAGAACCGGTCCGGGCATGGTCAGAAGCTTGGAGAAGTTCGACGGTGTAAAGATATGTGCATGCCGCCTGAAAAATAATGATCTGATGGCTCATATCGATGTTTTTAATAAGGTCGAAGCAGCAGGAAAATACATCTCGATCGATATGGCAGACGGAGATGAGCAGGTGGAAAGCCTGCAAAAGGTTATTAATGAATGTCCTAATCTAAGAATAGCCATAGGACATTTCGGTATGGTGACTACTCCCGGCTGGCAGAAACAGATAGAGCTTGCGAAAAATAAAAATGTATATATCGAAAGCGGCGGACTTACCTGGCTTTTTCATAAGGAGTTTTACCCTTATCCTTCAGCGATAGATGCCATACTTGAAGCAAAGAGTATCTGCGGTATCGACAAACTCATGTGGGGCAGCGATTACCCCAGGACCATGACCGACATCACATATAAGAGTGCGGTAAGGTTTATACTGGAAAGCAATAAACTAACCGATGAAGATAAAGCAAAATTCTTAGGCGAAAACGCTATAAAGTTTTATGGCTTTAAAGGCTTGAAGCCGATGCCTGAAATAGACAACATGCTTTGAGTGTTTTGCATAGGCTGCGATTAGTAACAATGAATAGGAGGCACATATGTTAAAAGGAATCTCACCCATGCTCTCTCCCGAGCTTTTAAAGATATTATGCGAGATGGGACA
>JAFZJK010000191.1 GCA_017553965.1 Lachnospiraceae bacterium
CCAAAGAAGGGTGCTCACAGAGCATGGGGAATAGTGGCGTTACTTATCCTGATCTCTACTTTCGGATACTTTGACAATGCTACAAAGGCTTGGTTCGGAGATTATACGTTGCTTGACGGTCTTGACGAGACGGAAAAGACCACAAAGATCGTGCTTGATGCGGTATATTACGTATTGGGATTCCTGATCATAGCAAATATGGCACTTATATTTATACGAAAGAAAAAGAAACCGATCGATCTGTATCTGCCTGCCACATTATACGTTCTGGCTGCAATACTTATTATGGTTCTGTACGGAAAAGTATTAGCCGTTAACAGCGGATACGAAGGCCTTAATTCGGGTATATATCTTAAGGATATAAACGAGGCCGATTTTAAGGCTACCAACTGGATCAATGAGAACATAGAAGGACGTCCTGTAATGCTTGAAGCAAACGGTTCAAGCTACACATATTATAACAGAGTTTCCGTTATAACCGGACTTCCTACCGTCTTAGGCTGGAGAACACATGAATGGTTATGGCACAGTGATTCGGCCAACGGCGGCGTACCCGAGATAGTATCAGAACGTGAGAATGATGTTGAAGCAATCTATACTTCACAAGATATTGATGAAGTAGTTGGATTGATAAATAAATATAATATTGAGTACATCTACATCGGCGGATGTGAACGCGATAAGTTTGAATATACTATTAACTGCGACCTGCTGCTTAGTCTGGGAGATGTTGTATATCCTGCAGACTTTAAAAATGCAAGTGATACACGTACTTTCATAATTAAAATAAGAAAAGGATGATGAGTATGATTTCAGGCAATTCGTTACTTGACGATATAACAGAGAAAATGACTTCAACCGAATATGACGATGATAAAGTGGATATTTCTCTTGCGGTTATCGGAGAAAGCCTGAACTTATCATATATCGCCGTAAAGGAAGTCGTTTCGGAAGACCATGTGCTCTGCTGTACTTACGAATGGAGTGCCGACGGTAAAAGAGAGCTTTTAAATAATGAGAGCAGATTCTCGGATGATATCTGGGACAGATGGCTGAGCGGAAAAGGCAGCTCTGCGGGATTCTGGGAGTGGAACCTGGAAATGGGTGTGCCCTGCCCGTTAAAGCTGATAAGAAAGAGCCTGGCCGGTTCTATAATCCATATACAGATGTTTAAAGGTGAAAACTTTATCGGCTGTATTGATTTTGTGGACAATAAACCCGGCAGAAAGTGGAGCACCAACGAAAGAGCCCTGATAGTCAGGTTTAACGACTTACTTTGTGAATATCTGTCAAAATGGCATGAGGACAAAAAGTCGATAACAAGCGAGATCATCAGCTCGGTATATGACCATACCACCAGACTTCCGAGATACGAGCTTTTCTGTATGGAGGTAGAGGAAAGCTTTAAGGAACTGGAAAACTCACAGCTGGTAATCTTAAGCGTTGACTTTACCAATTTTAAGTTTATAAATGAAAAGTACGGGCATGAGGAAGGCGACCTGTTCTTAGAGAATGTGGCAAAGAACATCTATGCTTATACCAAATGGCTTATTTCATGCTGTCGTTCACATTCCGACAATTTCCTTTTGGTTTGTAAATGCGATAAGATTTATACCAAGGCAAGGATCATTAATACGATAGAGGACATCTCAAGAGATTTTGTAAATCGACTGTCAGAAAAATATTTTGACTGTAATCTGTGCGTAAACATAGGCGTACACATTATAAGGTCAAATATGGAGAATATAGAACAGTGCATATCCAATGCCAATCTCGCCAGAAAATTCGCCAAGAAGAAAAAGCATGAGTACGGTCACAGCTGCTTAACTTATGATCCGGCTATGGCATTCGAGTTAAAGAGACAGGCTGAATATATCTCCGATATGAAAAAGGGTATCGAAACCGGAGAGTTTTTCCTGGAGTTCCAGCCTCAGGTGATGACCGATACTTTGGAGATCATAGGTGCCGAGGCACTTATCAGATGGAAAAAGGACAATTATAACAGACTAATGCCTGATGATTTCTTACAGATATTTGAACGTGACGGCTGTATCATAAAGATGGATTATTATGTATACGAGCAAGTGTTCAAGCTGATCAGTGAAAGACGCAGGGACAAAAAGCCTCTGTTCCCTATATCGATAAATGTTTCCATAATACATTTTTATGAGAACAAGCTCGTGGCATTTGTAAAAACATTGCTGGATAAGTATAAGATTGAGCCCGAATACATCAACTTTGAGATAGATGAACGTATAGCTGTCATGAAGATGGATAACGTGGCCAACGTGATAGATGAGCTTAGAGCTTTGGGATTCAGGGTATATATCGATAACTTCGGTTCAGGCTATTCGGCACTTAATACACTGACACGTCTTAATGTGGACGGTATTAAGATCGGCAGGACTCTTATGAAAAAGGATCTTGATCGCAACGACCAGATCATAATACAGTGTGTTGTCAACATGGGTAACAAATTAAGCCTCGAGGTACTTGCCGAGGGAGTTGAGACTGCGGAACAGCGTGCGTTTTTAATAAAGAGCAGCTGCGAATACATGCAGGGTAATTATTTCTCAAGACCTTTGAGCATAGAGGCACTTGACGCATTGATAGAAAAACAGTCATTATAAAGTGAGAGGTAAATAGCGTGAGAGTTATATCGGGCAGTGCAGCAAGAAGAACACTTTATACTCCGGCAGGCATGGAAGTAAGACCTACCACCGACAGGATAAAGGAAACGCTGTTTAATATTCTTGCACCGTATATATATGATATAGATTTTCTGGACTGCTTTGCAGGTTCGGGGGGAATAGGTATAGAAGCCTTAAGCCGTGGAGCAAAGGAAGCTGTATTTGTGGACAACAGCAAGGTTTCCATAGGCTGCATCAAGAAAAACCTTGAGATCACAAAGCTGGCTGATAAGGCAGAAGTACTTATGCTTGACTACAGATCGGCTTTTAATAAGCTTCGTATGGACGGGAAGAGCTTTGATATCATATTCATGGACCCTCCCTATAAAATGGGCCTTGAAGAAGATGCGGTCAATGAGATAGAAAGATGCGGGATACTCAAACCCGACGGCAGGATCATAATAGAAGCCGCAGCTGCCACATCCTTTGATTTCATTGAAAAAACATCCTTCGAGATAGTACGCGAAAAAAAATATGGTTCAAATAAACATCTTTTTATTGCATATAAATAGGAAAATGGTTATAATTGAGGATGTGATTTGTGAAACAAATTGCATCAGTCGGTCCGCGCGACGATTGGCGCGGTAATAAAAGTAGATAAAAAGAGGTAATAATGAGAATAGCATTATATCCGGGTACATTCGATCCTGTGACACTGGGGCATCTTGATATAATAAAACGTGCAGCAGGTGTGTGCGATAAACTGGTGATCGGAGTGCTGCGTAATTCGGCAAAGCATCCGTGGTTTACTGTTGAAGAAAGGATCAACCTGATCAAAAAGGTTACAAAGGACCTTGACAACGTAGTTGTGGAAAACTTTGACGGACTGACGGTTGATTATTGTAAGCAGATAGGTGCAAGCGTTATAGTAAGAGGCTTGAGAGCTATCACAGATTTTGAATATGAACTTCAGATAGCACAGATAAATCACAGGCTTAATCCTGATATCGACACCATATTCTTTACCACAAGCGTTGAGTATTCCTATGTAAGCTCAAGTATTGCAAAAGAAGTAGCTAGCTATAACGGAGACATCTCGGGACTTGTTCCGAAAGAGATAATCGAAGATCTGTATAACAAACATAAGTCAAGGATTTAAGGAGGAAGGTAAAATGGCACAGTCAAGAATTGAGGACATCATCAATGAGTTATATGAGTATGTTGAGTCTGCAAAGACAAACATCACACAGAGCAAGATAGTAGTTCAGAGAGAGGATATATTCGGATATCTCGATGAACTCAGGCTCGGTATTCCTGATGAGATCAAGCGTTGCCAAAAGATCATAGCTAACAGAGAAAACATCATCAACAAAGCAAACGATGATGCAAAGGTTATCATTGAAGAAGCTAATTTAAAGGCAGCCCAGATCGAGGATGAAGGAAAAGAGCGTGCTCAGCAGCTTGTTGAAGAGACCGAGATCATGAGAAATGCTTATGAACAGGCAAACAAGATGGTTCAGAATGCTAAGAAGCAGGCTGAAAAGATCATAGCCGATGCAGAACAGTATTCAGGTACGATAAAGAGCGGTGCCATGAACTATGCCGATGATATGCTTGATACCATAGAGAAGATCATAGCTACAGCATACAGAGAAGCAAAGGACAATTCCGACAGACTTGTAGTAGCACTTAAGAACAACCTTGCTGCATTACAGCAGAATCAGGAAGAACTTCGTGAAGCTAAGGAAAGTCCTGAGGGAGTTTTCTCAGTACCTGCAGACAATGAACAGGCCGAGTATTTCGAAAATCCCGAAGACGGCGATGATTACAACTTCCCTGAGGGTACGTTTGATCAGTATTGATAGGCAGCAGATTTTTAGATTTTTTTAATAAAATAGTTGATTTATTATCCGTCAATGTATGATATAATATGCATTGACGGTTTTTTATTATGTAATACCCATAGAATAATAAATAACAGATTATATAAAAGAAGATATGAACAGGAAATCATTATGAGAGATTATGAAGTGATCATACCGGTATATGAGCCGGATAAAAGATTATATATAATTCTTAAAAGGCTTTTAAAGCAGTCGGTTAAGCCTGAAAAGATCAACATCATACTTACCTTATCCGAAAAATACGGAGCCTTGGAGTTTATGGAGGGGCTTGCAAAAAACGAGATAAGGAGTGAGATAATAACTGTAGAGACTATAGAAAAACAGGAATTTAACCATGGCGGAAGCAGGCAGAGAGCAGCTGAAAACGTTAAGGCCGGATACGCGCTCTTTATGACACAGGATGCGGTACCCTATGACAGTAAGCTGGCGGAAAAGTTACTTTCTGAATTTGAAAACGAAAAAACAGCCGTTACATACGCCAGACAGTTACCTTATAAAAACGCTACATTACGTGAAAAGTTCGCAAGAAGTTACAATTATCCGGACACATCACAGCTTAAGGATAAAAGGATGCTTGATGCCGGGAAGATCAAAGCTATTTTCTGTTCGGACGTATGTGCTATGTATGATATGAAGGTTTTTACTGATCTTGACGGCTTTGAGCGCAATACTGACTTTAATGAGGATATGCTGTATGCCAACAAGGCACTGCTTAACGGATATCTTGTAAGCTATTGTGCCGATGCTAAAGTTTATCATTCACACAACCTGTCATTTACAGGGCAGTACAAGAGAAATAAGGAGATCGCAAGGTCTCAGAAAGAACATCCCGAGGTATTTGAACCGCTTTCATCAGAAAACGAAGGCTTATC
>JAFZJK010000192.1 GCA_017553965.1 Lachnospiraceae bacterium
AAAGAAAAGCAATCAGAAAAAAGAATCATAAAGGAAAGTTAATTGTATGCTGAAGAATGTATTAAAGGTTGGAGACCGCATCGAATTAAAAAGCATATCTCAGTCCAGGTTCACCGAGGGTCCGCAAAGGGTCTACAAGAGCCAGGTGCTTGACATATTGGACGACTACAGGATGAATATAGCCGTTCCGATAGAGTCGGGTCATCTTGTGCCGCTTGAGATCGGAAGCAAGTACGAAATGAGCTTCCTCACCATCGGCGGTCTTTATATGTGCAAATGTGAGATACAGAACAGACTTAAACAAAACAACCTTTATTATCTTTCCATTTTGATTATTTCGGAGCTTAAACGTGACCAGAGGCGTCAGTATTTCCGTCTTGAAAAGGTTATGAGGCTTAAGTACAGAGTTGTATCAGAGCTTGAGAACAGACTCCGTTATTTCATGGAAAAGAAAGCATACAAGGATGACAGGGAAAAGAGGATCGTTTCGGAAAAGTTAGAGCAGCTTGAAGGTGCTATCCTTGAAGGAACCATAGTAAATGTCAGCGGAGGCGGACTTAAATTTGCATCCAATGAGAAGCATGAACACGGAACGATCTTAAATGTAAGCTTCAGTCTAGCGGAAGATATCGATATTGAAGCCGAAGCCAGGATAATAGGTGTGGCCGAGGTGGAAAATGTGCGTGGCAGGACTGAATACAGATGCGAGTTCTCCAAGATCAAGAAGGAGATCAGGGAAAAGATAGTCAGATATGTCTTCAGCGAAGAAAGAAGACAGAGGCAGAAGGAAAACGGACTGTGATAAAAAACATTAAAAAAATATCAGAAAAAAGTGACTCTGCACTCATGAGAAGCGCAGAATCTGATATAATAGAAAATACGGAAGATAGTAAGATTTTTTCCGGAAGCTATGAACGTATCCCGCATAAACAGGTTCCGTCAAATTCCAGAAAGCTGGTTGTCATATGTGCTTCCACTGGAGGACCCAAGGCACTGCAGACGGTTCTTACCGCTTTACCCTTTAATATCAATGCCCCTGTTGTCATAGTACAGCATATGCCGACAGGTTTTACGGCTTCACTGGCCAACAGGCTTAAAGCGAAGACAGGGCTCAGAGTTAAGGAAGCGGAAGACGGCGAAAAACTGGAAAAAGGGCAGTTTTATCTGGCTAAAGGCGGCAAGCATCTTAATATCATAAGATACCGGGGAAGCTATATGGCTTCATTCTCGGATGACAAACCGAGAAACGGCCTTAAACCCTGTGCGGATGTTTTATTTGAATCGCTTTTGAAAGTGGAGATCGATGAAGTGGTATGCGTGGTCCTTACCGGAATGGGAAAGGACGGTACTGACGGTATCGGCAGATTAAGCGAGAAGAAAAATGTTTATGTCATAGCTCAAGATGAGAAAACAAGTACGGTATACGGTATGCCGCATGCGATAGATGCGGCGGGCATTACCGATGAGGTGCTTCCGTTAGAGGATATACCGGAAGCGATCATAAGAGTCACCGGGAAGTTCTGATACGGTGAAGAACGGAGGAGCGTATGGACGTCAGCCAATATCTGGAAGTTTTTATCGAAGAGGCAAAAGAACATCTTCAGGCACTCAACGAGCATCTTCTAATATTAGAAAAAGAGCCTGAGAATGAAAATACCATCAACGAGATATTCCGTGCGGCCCATTCTCTTAAGGGAATGGCAGGTACCATGGGATATAAGAGGATGCAGCGCCTTACGCATGACATGGAAAACGTTTTCCAGGAGATAAGGTCGGGAAAGATGAAGGTCAGACCCGAGCTTACCGACTGTCTGTTTGAAGGTCTTGATGCTCTTCAGGAATATGTTGACAATATAATAAATACGCAGGATGAAGGCTCTAATGATAACCAGCCGTTAATAGATGCGCTTGCAAGAGAACTGGATATAGGTTTAAACGGAGATGCGGCAGCTGCACCTGAACCCAAGAAGGAAGAAAAAAAGGACGCCGCTCCCGAAGCAAAGGAACAGCCTGCAGCCTCTTCAAGTTCCGTTAAATATGCGGAGTATGAAAAAACAGCAATTGCTTCGGCAGTATCTGCAGGAATGAATGCTTATGAGGTATACGTTGACCTTCAGGAAAGCTGTCTGTTAAAAGCAGCCAGAGCATATCTGGTATTTAAGGCTGTTGAGGAATTCGGCGAGATCATTAAATCCGTGCCCGATGCACAGATGATCGAGGATGAGAAGTTTGATTTCAGCTTTGTAGTCGTAGTACTTTCCAATGCAGATCCCGAGGCGCTGAGAAAGAGAGTGCTGAACGTATCTGAGGTTAAGGAAGTTACTGTTAAGAAGGCTGAATTTGCCAATGCGGCACCGGCAGCAGAAGAAGAAGCAGCAGATACCAAAGACGAAGGAAACACAACAGACGCATCCGGCCAGGCACCTGCGGCATCACCTGCAAAACCCGCACAGCAGGCACCTGCAAAGACCGGCGGACAGCAGCCCGCCAAGAAGGCAGTTGTTAACCGTTCGGTACGTGTAGATATAGAAAAGCTTGATGATCTGATGAACCTTGTCAGCGAGCTTATAATAGCTAAGAATGGTCTGGCTTCGATATCGGGTGATGATTTTGCAAAGAAAGAAAAGAGAACAATATATAATGAACAGATAGAGTATCTGGAGAGGATCACATCAAACATACACCAGAGTGTTATGAAGGTCCGCATGGTACCTATCGAGAGCGTGGTCAACCGTTTCCCGAGAATGATAAGAGACCTTTCCAAGAAGCTGGATAAGCCTATGGAGCTGGTTATGACCGGTGAGGAAACAGAGCTTGACCGTACCGTTATCGATGAGATAGGCGATCCTTTGATGCATATCTTAAGAAATTCCGCTGATCATGGACTCGAGAGTGCGGAAAAACGTCGTGCACTCGGAAAACCCGAGACTGGACTCATCACATTAAATGCATTCCAGGAAGGAAACAGCGTAATAATCGAATGCAGTGATGACGGCGGCGGAATAGATACAGAAAAGGTAAAGAAAAAGGCCATAGAAAAAGGTACCATTACCGAAGAACAGGCCGAGACCATGACGGAAAAGGACTTTATAGACCTCCTGTTTAAGCCCAGCTTTTCAACTGCCGAGCAGGTTTCGGATGTATCGGGCAGAGGCGTTGGTCTCGATGTTGTAAAGTCAAAGATAGAATCTTTGAGCGGTACCGTAGAATGCAAGACGGTACTTGGACAGGGTACTACTTTTACGATAAGACTTCCTCTTACACTGGCTATTATCCAGTCACTTATGGTTACGATAGGCGAAGAGAAGTATGCCATACCTTTGGGAAGTATTGATACTATCGAGGATATCCCCATTGAAGAGGTTAAACGCGTAGAGAAGAAGGAAGTTATCAACTTAAGAGGCAGTGTTATTCCTCTTATCAGAATGGCGGAAGTACTTGATGTTCCGGGCGAAAGACCGGAAAAGAATACAGTTACTATGGTAGTTGTAGCAAAGGGTGACAAGAAAGCGGGACTTGTTGTTGACGACCTTATAGGACAGCTTGAGATAGTTATAAAGTCCATAGGAAAGTATATCAACAACAGTAAAATGATAAGCGGCGCAACTGTACTCGGAGACGGAGAGGTAGCTCTTATCCTTGACGCAAACGCTTTGGTATAAAGGAGGTTTGTTATGGCAGATACAGCTGACTTCACCAACAACGCTGAATTAAAGCAGTATATTGGTGTCATGATAAACAATGAACAATACGGGATAGATATCGGATTTGTCGACAATATAGTAAGGATGCAGCGTATCACGAGAGTACCCAAGTCTCAGCCTTATTTTCCCGGTGTCATCAACTTAAGAGGCGAGATAATACCGGTAATGAGTTTGAGAAGAAAATTCGGTCTTGAAGATGACGTGATCACTCCCAAGACAAGAATACTGATACTTAAGCCGGAACCTCAGGCTTCAATCGGTTTTCTGGTTGACGAGGTTAAAGAGGTGCTGACCTTATCGGATGCCGATATAGACCATGTATCCAATTCCGATGACAAGACAAGTTATGTGACAGGTGTCGGGAAACATGTAAAAGGACTTATTTCTATCATGAATGTGCCTGCGGTGCTGACCGAAAAGGAAGCGGTAAACCCGTAGAAAACGGAGGGACGCGAAATGGAAGAAATGAGACTGGAAGAGCTGTCCGATATTGAGTTTGATGTTTTAAAGGAAATATCAAACATTGGTACGGGAAATGCAGCCACTGCCATATCCAAAATGCTTGACGGCAGGGTGGATATAAAGGTTCCTGACATCAGATTTCTGGATTTTAATGAGCTTCCCGAGATAATCGGAGGGGCTGAGAATGAGGTAATAGGTATCCTGGTAGCGCTTGAAAGAGATGTGGAAGGCATGATGATGTTTGTCATGGATAAAAAATCCGCATC
>JAFZJK010000193.1 GCA_017553965.1 Lachnospiraceae bacterium
GCTTCTTCGGCTGCTTTCTTTTGTTCTTCTTCTCTGCGTCTTTCTTCTTCGGCAAGTCTTGCTGCTTCTTCAGCCGCCAATCTCTCAGCCTCTTCTTTGGCCTTTCTTTCTTCTTCGGCCTTGCGGGCTGCTTCTTCAGCTGCCAGTCTTTCAGCTTCTTCTCTTGCGCTTCTTTCTTCTTCAGCCTTAAGGGCTGCTTCTTCAGCTGCTCTGCGCTCAGCTTCTTCTCTGGCCTTTCTTTCCTCTTCAGCCTTACGGGCTGCTTCTTCAGCTGCCTTACGCTCAGCTTCTTCTCTGGCCTTTCTTTCTTCCTCGGCCTTCCTTGCTGCTTCTTCGGCTGCTATTCTTTCTGCTTCAAGACGCTGTTTTTCTTTTCTTTCGGCTTCGGCAGCCTCGTTTCCGGCCCAGGTGATCGTGTCTACCCAATCCTTAACCACCTTGTCCATACTGGTTGTCGAATACTTGTTGTTAAAAATTACACGTAACTTTAATACACGTCCGTTTAACTCTATGAAGACATAGTAGTTGCAACACATGGACGACAATACACGTCTAATAAAACCGCCTGTAATTTTTCCAAAAGAATATTCTATAAGAGCAAGCTTTGACTGATTAACGCCGCCCTTAACCATATCATCGTAAACGCTCTGAAGAATTTCGGGACCTTTCTTGCCGTCAGCAGTATCGTTTCCGACATGAAGAAGCTCGATAGACTTTTCTTCGTCAACGTCACTGAGCACAAAGCCCTGCTTCTCGTTCTCGCTCGGGATCCAAGCTAAAAAATCACGTGGCTGGCCGCTTTGGCTGACCGACTGAAGATTTACCTTAAAGCCGTCGGGGATCACGATCCTGTAGCCGGTACCAAAGACAATATTATTGTCATTGAAAGTAAACTCCGCCACATCATTTTCGTCCATCATTTCACCGAGGGAATCCTGGAAAGAATTCAATGCACGTAAAAGGTCACCCAGCGACTTGCCGGATTCTTTTGTGTTTTTCCCGGTGGCCTGATTCTCTGATCTGTCCATAATTAACCTCCATGCTGTTTTTTTACAGCTAATTTACCCGTAAGATCTCGTTACGGGCTTGTATCTGCTTAACTGTAGCACACTTTGCAGACCTTATGCCGTTATTCGTCCGATAACGACAAATAGGTGACAAAAAACAATATCCCCATTATTTTTTATCATACTCTGTAATTATACACTTTTTTTTACTATAAATCAACAAAAATCAATAAAAATCAACCTTTTTCCACAAATTTCTTTCTGCCTTCAAGTAAATACCATAATATTCCGCTGATAACAGGCACTACTATAAGCAACATCATGCTCTCCGTAATGCTCTCCGGCAGTGCCATAACAATGTAATTGAGTGCATTGAACATAGCATGGAATATGATGGAAGGTATGATCGATCTGTATTTATATGCAATGTATGCCATGAACAGTCCAAGCACACCCGCATATATACCCTGTACAAGATTAAGATGGAATATACCGAAATATATTGCCGAGATAATAATGGCAAGCACCGGTATCATCTTTCTCTTCAGTCTTGTGAGTATTATACCTCGCATGATGCATTCTTCGTTAACAGGAGCCAGCAGTACGGTAAGGACTATCATTTTCCAGTCCATACTGTTGAGCCCGACACTGTCCATCATATCGTTGTATTCATCTATCGCCTGAGGTGATACGGTATATATGATCGCCACTATTATGCTGGTAAAGAAGAATAACGCAACAGCCGCAAAGAAAAGACCTCCTATAACATCAGGCTTAATGATCTTTTTGCACGATGCCTTAAACTCATTAAAGCCATATCCCTTGCAAAAGCCTTTTTTATACCATATTACAGCTACTATCAGTGAAATGATCGTAGATGCAAAGCTCAAGTCCACCACATCTATCGATTCCATAAGCAGGCTGTAGACTTCATCATAGGTCATCCAGGCCGGGATCGAGGGCTTCAGTTCTGCCAGCTTTATGAGCATCATCGGTATGGTAACTACTACCTGGATAAGCAGGAATACTATCATTATCAGGAAGCATATTAATGCCTCTAAGACAGGATTCTTGTTTTCCCTGTACTGCTTAGGGATATACCTTGGCTCACCCGTTTCCTGAATAGGCTGCGGTGTTATATATTCACCTGTCGGTATGTCAGGTGCCGTTTCATATAAGTTTTTCTCTTCGTTGTTTTCTGCCATAGTCAAACCCTTTTACGGATCAACCAGTCGTTTATCCGTCTCAAAAACATCAGATATTAACCTAAAGAGCTTTACTATCAGCCTGCCTTTAGATGTAATGCTGTAACTTCCGTCGGCATTTTTTTCTATGGTCCCGGTAGTAAGCTGCTCGTCAAATCTTTTTTCGAAAGCTCCGTATTCGTTTACATACTTGTCAACGAATATCTCACTTATCTCATCCTCGGTATAGGTTCTTTCATCGTAAGTATCCATGTAGCTAAGCATGAATACCGAAACCGACCTTTCGACCGTGACCGGGATAAGTGTAAAGAACACCATATTGATGCTGCAGCACAGGATGAATACAAGTACCACATCCTTTGCAGAAAGCCAGGTAATGCCTTTAAGCTTTTTAAACAGTACCAGCAGTGCCGAAGCGATAATGCCCGATATTACTATCAGCACTATACCGCGGTACATAAGTACATGCATGCCCGAAAAGATGGGCAGCCTTATCAAAAGTACAAGTAACAGGAATGAAACCACATAGAGCACTGCATAGGTCAGCAGTGTCAGAAGTATCTCCCTTACAGCCGAGCTTTTCACCGGCTTAAAACTTTTTTTCTCTGTTGTATCCATTGCTTCTCCCCGTATTTTCGCACCTAAAAGGTGCGCCCCCTCTGACTTCTTTTATTCTTCCTCGCTCTGAGGTACATCAGCTACGCTGAACAGTGCCTCAACAAATGAATGAGGATCGAATTTCTGAAGATCGTCAATATGCTCGCCGACACCGATATATTTTACCGGTATACCGAGCTCCTTCTGGATGGCTACAGCAATTCCTCCCTTTGCTGTACCGTCAAGCTTTGTGATGATGATACCGGTTATGTCTGCCACTTCGCTGAACTGCTTAGCCTGTGCCAATGCATTCTGGCCTGTGGTACCGTCCAGAACAACGAGTGTTTCACGGTAACAGTCAGGGTACTCACGGTCCACTACCCTGTTGATCTTTTTAAGCTCGTCCATAAGGTTTTTCTTGTTATGAAGACGCCCTGCGGTGTCGCATAACAGAACATCGGTCTTTCTGGATTTTGCCGCATTTACCGCATCAAATACTACAGCCGCCGGATCTGAACCTTCGGACTGTGCGATGATGTCCACACCGGCACGGTTGGTCCACTCTGTCAGCTGCTCGATGGCTGCCGCACGGAAGGTGTCGGCTGCCGCTACAAGCACCTTTTTACCCATGCCTTTAAGCTGGCCTGCAAGCTTACCTATTGATGTGGTCTTTCCTACTCCGTTAACACCTATGACCATAACTACAGACTTACGGTTTTCAAACTCATAGGCATCCTCGGGTACAGACATCTGCTCCTCTATACTGTCCATTAAGAGCTGTCTGCATGCCTCGGGTTCCTTGATCTTATTTTCTTTTACTTTTTCTTTAAGGTTTTCAACTATGGACTCGGTAGCATTTATACCGATATCGGCCATGATAAGAGTCTCTTCCAGTTCCTCATAAAAGTCATCGTCGATGGACGAAAATGCACTGAAGATACTGTTAAGACCGTTGGCTATGCTTTTCCTTGTTTTGCTGAGGCCCGAAACCAGACGGCTGAAAAATCCTTTTTTCTTTTCTTTTTCTTCTCCCATAAAAACCCCCTGTTACCTACTGATATCATATTTGTACGACATCATTATTTATCCAGATCATCCTCGATAAGGCTAACCGATACAAGTGTGGATACACCCTTTTCCTGCATGGTGATACCGTAGAGGATATCGGCAGACGCCATAGTACCGCGTCTGTGTGTTATAACTATGAACTGTGAGTTCTTCGTCAGCTTATGCAGATAGCTTGCATAACGCTTTACGTTTGAATCGTCAAGCGCTGCCTCTATCTCATCAAGCAGACAGAACGGTGAAGGCTTTAAGTTCTGTATCGCAAACAACAGACTGATCGCGGTAAGTGCCTTCTCTCCGCCTGACAGCTGCATCATGTTCTGCAGCTTCTTTCCGGGCGGCTGTGCTATGATCCTGATACCTGCCGAAAGGATGTCCTCATCCTCGATAAGCTCGAGCTCTCCCTTTCCGCCTCCGAAAAGCTCTCTGAACACGTTATTGAACTCGGTCCTGATAAGCTCGAATCTTTCGGAGAACTGCTTTCTCATAGCCTCGTCAAGTTCGTTTATCATACCGGTGATCTTTTCCATCGATTCGGTAAGATCCTTTTTCTGACCGCTTAAGAGATCGTATCTTTCGGATACATTCTTGAAATCCTCAATGGAATTTACATTTACGTTTCCGAGCTTCTTGATCTCCTGACGGCACTCGTTTATGTTCTTTCTTGCCGCCGAAGCCTTGAAATCTTCATCATAGTAGTTGCGTGCAGTAGTAAGGGTAAGCTGATACTCCTCCCACATGTAAGTGGTGGCCGCATCCATGATCTCACCTGTCTTTTCACGCATACCCTGAAGCTTCATAACCTCTTTTTCAAGGTCGTTTATACGCTTTGTAAGCTCTGACCATGAGTTAAAGAACTCCTTGTGATCGTGATTGATCTTATCCTTTTTGCCGCTTAACTCTTCTATGGCGCTCTTTAAGCTCTCGGACTCCTTATTGTAGTTCTCTATCTCGGTCCTGCAGAGCTCGATCTGCTTATTCTTTTCGTCGTATTCCTTACGGTTTTCTTCCTCGCCGTTTCTGATCCTCTCGCTGTCGCTCTTTAAGCGCTCAATATCGGAATCGATACGGGCGATGTTTTCAGCGGAATAACCGCAGGCCTGCTCGATGTTGGAGTACTCGACGGTAATGTCCGACAAAAGCTTGGAAGCCTCTTCCTCTTTGGCCTTTGCCTGTCCCATTTCGTCGCCGGCTTTTTCGATATAGCCTTTAAGCTCGAGATTTTTCTTCTCGTTCTCGGAAAGACTCTGCTTCTGTACCTCAAGCTCCTGTTTAAGCTCCTTGGTCTTCTGCTCGATGACGCTTGATTCCTTTTTGTAATCGGATATCTTTGTCCTTATATCGTTTAAGTGCTCGGACTCCTTCTTTAACTCGAGTCCTGCCGTATTCTGGCTTACATAAAGGTCTTTTAAAAGTGCTCTGACCTTATCAATATCCTCACGGATCTGTCTCTTTTCATCGGAAACCGAAGCCTGCTTTTTACGTGCTTCATCCAGCTCGGCTCTCTTTACTTTTACCTGTTCCTCGAGTTCTTCTATCTCACGCTTACGTCCGAGCAGGTTGCCCTTGTTCTTAAACGCACCGCCGGCTATGGAACCGCCGGGTGAGAGAAGCTCACCCTCCAAGGTTACAAGACGTACGTTATAATCATACTTTCTGGCTATGGCTAAGGCATTGTCAATATTGTCGACTACTACAAAGCTCTTTAACAGATGGCTTACGATGCCGGCATACTTTTTGTCAGCTATGCTTAAGGATGCCGCATCACCTATTACGCCCTTTTCGTCAAATACTTCCTTGTCGACCTTACCCCTGTTACCGTCTCCTATGGATGTGATTGGCAGGAAGGTTGCTCTTCCGGCTTTCTCTTTTTTAAGGTATTCGATAACGTCCTTGGCTGTCTTTTCATCCTCGGTAACGATATGCTGTATGGATGCACCGAGTGCCGTCTCGACAGCTATCTCATACTTTTTCTCAGATGAGATGATGTCGGCTACCACACCGCAGATGCCGGGGAAGTCAGCCCTGTTTTCCATGATCTTCTTAACGCTTGCACTGTATCCGTCATAACGCTCTGCGATCTGTCTGATCGCTTCAAGACGGGATCTTACATTAAGGAAATCCTGGTTCTTTTCGTCTATCTTCCTGATAAGGCTTTTTGACGATTCGTCCGCTTCGGAAAGCTTTCCGGTTAGGTTCCTGCTTTCCTTTTCCTTATCGTTTATGGTTTTTGTAATGTCATTGTACTTGCTCTCTAAATCAACTACGAGTGCCTGTACATCAGCTTCATCGCCCTTTAAGGTAAGCAGCCTTCTTGAAAGCTCCGAATGTCTGATATTATTCTGCTCTAGCACCGTATCCACATGCTCGATGTTGGTCTTTACGTGTCCGTCGGAAGTAGCAAGCCTCAATATCTCGGAATTGGCATCATCCACTTTTGTGGTAATGTCTTCTATCCCGCGTCTTACTTCCTCTAAGGACTTCTGTGCTGCCTGTTTTCTCTCGGCGCAGTCCTTAAGCTTTTCTTCGTAAGAAAGCTTCTGCTTTTCAAACTCCGCACGCTCGGAATACTTTTCGTCTATCCCGGTCTTTATCTCATTTACACGTTCTTCGATACGTTTGGAGTTTAAACCGATGTTTTCAAGCTGCTGCTCTAAAAGCTTTATCTCGCCTTCTTTTTTCTCGGCGCCGATAAGCATTTCCTGACGCTTGTTTCTGTTTTCGTTAAGCAGCTCATCTATCTCAACTATCTCGTTTTCAAGCTTCTTATACTCAGTCTCGGCTTTTTCGTTTGCTGCCCTTGTCTCTTCAAGGTCTCCTGCGGCTATCTCGTATTTTTCGTCGAGTTCTCTCTTCTTTTTGCCGCTTTCCTCGTATTCACGTAAGAAATTGTTAACCTCGAGATTTTTAAGTATCTCCTTTAAACGCAGGTATTCCTTGGCTGCTATCGACTGTTCCTCCAAGGGGCCCAGCTGTTTTTCCAGCTCGCCGATGATATCGTTAACTCTAAGCAGATTGTCCGAGGTCTCTAGTAAGTTTTTCTCGGCCATAACCTTTCTCTTTTTAAACTTAACGATACCTGCCGCCTCATCAAACAGCTCTCTTCTGTCCTCAGGTTTGGTACTTAAGATCTTATCGATCTGGCCCTGTCCGATTATGGAATATCCTTCCTTACCGATACCGGTATCCATGAACATTTCCTGGACATCCTTAAGCCTGCATACATTACCGTTGATCAGGTAATCACTTTCTCCCGAACGGTATACACGTCTGGCTACGGCTATCTCTTCGTAGTCAACCGGAAGGGTGTGATCGGAGTTGTCAAAGGTTATCTCAACATATGCATACCCCATGGGTTTTCTGGCTTCGGAGCCCGAAAAAATAACGTCCTGCATGGATGAGCCTCTGAGCTGCTTAGCGCTCTGCTCACCGAGTACCCATCTTACCGCATCGGCTACATTACTTTTGCCGCTGCCGTTAGGGCCTACTATCGCAGTGATCCCGTCATGGAATTCAAAGAGTATTTTGTTTGCAAAGGATTTAAACCCATGAATCTCTATACTTTTTAAATACATAACTAAAATTCCGTTTCTAAAAATTTATAAAGCCACGTAACTACCTGCCTTTTCAAGCAAAACCGGCAATACCGTATTTAAGCAAGGTCGCTCTGACGTCTGGTCCTTACGATGGCTTCCATTGCCGCATTCTGCTCTGCGGCCTTTTTATTGTGTCCTGTGCCGTGTCCGAGTACAACACCATTAATAGAGACGACTACCTCGAACTGTCTGTCATGTTCGGGTCCCGTCTCTCCCACAAGCTCATATATTATCTTTGCATTGCTTCGTCCCTGTACTATCTCCTGGAAACGTGACTTGTAATCAACAAATGTCCCGTTGCCGCTCTCAAGGACTCTTTTTATTATAAATCCGGATACTACCTCATATCCGCCGTCAAGGTAAATAGCTCCGATTATCGCTTCAAACGCATCTGCAAGGATCGAATCCCTGTTGGCTCCGCCGTTGGCTGCTTCACCTTTTCCAAGCAGCAGGTAATCGCCTAAGTTTATATCTCTTGCAGCCGATGCAAGTGCTTTTTCGCACACAAGCGCAGCTCTTTGCTTTGACATGACACCCTCTTTGTCCTGAGGTCTTGTCTTATACAGGTACTCACTTGATACCATCTCCAGGATGGCGTCTCCAAGGAACTCTATCCTCTCGTTACACTGCCTGTTCTTTACCGTAAGCTCATTTACGTACGAGCTGTGGGAAAGAGCAAGCGTCAGTAGGCTTTTGTCCTTGAAGGTGTACTCGAGTTTTTCCTCTAAGCCTTTCATTTTTTCAGAAGTCATGGATCTGCCTTTCTAAAACATAAAGAAGGCTGTCTGACCGACAGCCTTTAAAATCAGTTTATAGCATTCTTGATCTGTTCAACTGCATCTCTGACCGTAACGATATTCTCAGCGTTTTCATTAGCGATTTCAATGTCGAATTCTTCCTCGATACCCATGATGATCTGGAATACATCAAGTGAATCAGCTCCGAGATCGTCAATGAATGTTGTGTCCATTGTGATCTTCTCGGGTTCAACATTAAGCACCTCAGAAATAATCTTCTGCAATTTTTCGAATTCCATAATATCCTCCGTTATTCCTGTAGATTTCTCCTGATTTTATCAGGTATATTACTCTCACTGAATTTGATGCACTGCATGATGGAGTTTTTAACCTCTATCGCCTTTGCATTTCCGTGAGTTTTCATAACAAGTCCGTTAAGTCCGAGCATGGGAGCTCCGCCGTATTCATCCATGCTGAAGCCTTTAAGTGTTTTCTTAAGGGATTTCTTACTTAAAAGTGCTCCGATCTTGCTTATAGGAGTAGCTGTAAGTCCTTCCTTTATCTTTGTAACAAGTGCTCCTGCCACGCCCTCGTACATCTTAAGGATGACGTTTCCGACAAAGGCCTCGCATACTATGACATCAGCATCTCCGTAAGGTATCTGGCGGGATTCGATGCTGCCGACAAAGTTGATGTCCGAACAGTTTTTAAGCAGCGGGAAGGTTTCCTTGACCAGTGCGTTTCCTTTTTCCTCTTCGGTACCGATATTTACTATCGCAACCTTGGGATTCTTAACACCGATCACGTTTTCCATGTAAATGGAACCCATCTTTGCAAACTGTACCAGATGCGATGCACGTGCATCTACATTGGCTCCGCAGTCTATAAGAAGTGAAACTCCTTTAAGTGTAGGTACTACGGGTGCCAAAGGAGTACGTTCAACTCCCTTGATCCTGCCGGCTATAAGCTGTGCACCTACCAGGACCGCTCCTGTACTGCCCGCGGATATAAAGCCGTCGGCCTCACCCGATTTTACAAGATTAAGACCAACTACTATGGAAGACTCCTTCTTACGTCTGATCGCCATAACAGGAGCTTCGTCATTTGTAATGATGTCATTGGCGTTGATCACTTCTATCCTTGCGGTATCATATGTATATGCCGCAAGTTCTTTTTTTACCACATCTTCTTTTCCTACCAAAAAGCACTTAAGCTTCTCGCTTGCCTGTACCGCTTCAACGGTACCTTTGACAATTTCAAAAGGGGCATTATCTCCGCCCATGGCATCTACTGCCACTTTAACTAATCCGTCCATTTTTCCACTCCGTTTTTTCTAAAATAACTATACCCCATTGTATATAAAAAATCAACACCAAAATACGCCATGAATCATTGTTTTTTATAAAAAAAAGATGAAATTAATGTAAAATTATGCTCCGCCGGATACAGTATCTGTTCGGTGTTTCCGAGGAACAGTACACCACCTTTGTTGAGCGACTTATTAAAGTTAGAATATATACGTTCTTTTGCCTCATTTGTGAAATAAATCAGCACATTTCGGCAAAGAATCAGATCACATCCGACCGGATACGGGTCCTTTAAAAGGTCATGCTCCTTAAAGGTCACACATCTTTTTATATCTTCGGAAATCGCAGCCATACCGGGGCTGCACTCCGTAAAATATTTACTTTTGTATTGATCCGGCAGACCCTTTAGACTTCTCTGTGTATATATGCCTTCCCTGGCCTTTTGGAGTATCTGCTTATCGATATCCGTAGCAAGTACCTTTATCTTATATAAAGGCAGGTATTTTGCCAAAAGCATCACCAGTGAATAAGGCTCGTCACCTGTGGAACAGGCCGCGCTCCAGACCTTTATGCCTTCGGGCTTTAAGAGCTTTGGCAATATAGCAAGGTCTAGTACATCCCACTGCTCTCCGTTTCTCCAAAACTCGGAAACATTTATGGTCATATAGCTTACAAACTCATCAAGCTTTGTTCTGTCGGACCTTAATACCGAAACATATTCCTGATAACTTTTAAGCTTGTTTCTGAGCAGTAGAGAATCCAGCCTTCTTTTCATCTGGTTTTCCTTATATGAAGAAAGGTCGATACCGGTCATTAGCTGTATCTGTTTTTTAAAATATTCGTAATCGTCAGTCACGCTGCCACCTCTCTTTCGCACAAAAAGAAACAGACTTAAAGACGTCAGCCGCTTTAAGTCTGTCTAAAGTCAATGGTAGTAGACCGTGATCAATTATTCAGCAGAAACGCTTTCCGACTCAGCAGCATCAGCAACACTATTCTCTTCCTGTGCGCCTTCAGCTTCTGTCTCCTTAGGAGGAAGAAGAGCTTTAACGCTAAGGCTGATCTTCTTCTCGTCAAGATTGAAATCAACGATCTTAGCTGTGATCTCCTGACCTGTCTTTAATACGTCAGAAGGCTTCTCAATGTGATCTCTTGAGATCTGGGATACATGAAGAAGTGCATCAACGCCGGGAAGGAGCTCAACGAATGCACCGAAATCGGTCATACGTGCTACCTTACCAGTTACTACGTTGCCTACTGCAAACTTCTCTTCTGCATCTGCCCAAGGATTCTGATCAGGGAACTTCATGGAAAGAGCCACCTTATTTCCCTGGATGTCCTTAATAAATGCACGAACTGTTTCGCCAACCTTGAATACCTTCTTAGGGCTCTCTACTCTGCCCCATGACATTTCTGAAATGTGAAGAAGTCCGTCAGCGCCGCCGAGATCGATGAATGCACCGAAATCGGTAATATTCTTAACTGTACCCTCGATAACGTCACCAACCTTGATGGTATCGAAGAGTTTCTTCATAGCTTCTGCCTTTCTGGCAACAAGGAGCTGCTTACGATCACCGATGATCCTTCTCTTCTTGGGCTGGAATTCAGTAACGATAAACTCGATCTCCTGATCCTTATATTTATCGAGATTCTTTTCATAGGTATCCGATACAAGGCTTGCGGGGATAAATACCCTTGCCTCATCATAAACCACACAGATACCTCCGCCAAGAACTTCGGTAACCTTTGCCTTAAGTACCTCTTTGTCCTCAAAAGCCTTTGCAAGCTTCTCGCTTCCGCGCTCTGCAGCCAGTCTCTTGTATGTAAGAGAAACCTGACCTTCACCATCATTAACCTTAAGTACCTTTGCCTGAATCGTGTCGCCTTCCTTCACAACGGTTCTCAGATCAAGATTAGGTGTATTGGTATATTCGCTTCTCGGAATAATGCCATCTGCTTTATATCCAATGTCAAGAGCTATTTCGTCTTCTTTGACATAAATGACTTTACCTTCGACTACCTCCCCGTTGTGTATTGTCTTCATTGATTCATCAAGCATTGCGTCAAAATTCATTTCTGACATGATTTCCTGAACCTCCTTGATAATAGTTTTTGGGGTGGATGCCCCTGCTGTAATACCTACGCAACGGAAAGATCTAAATGAATTCAGATCCAAGTCATTACCAGTTTGAATGTGGTAAGTGTTTTTGCATTCCTTCTCCGAGATCTCAACCAACTTACGTGTATTAGAACTGTTGCTTCCTCCGATAACTATCATAGCATCAGAATTGCGAGCCAGTTCCGATGTTTCCCGCTGTCTTTTCTCGGTAGCGTTGCAAATAGAGTTAACAACATTTATATTATATATTTTTTTTTGTAAAATTTCAACTAATACTTTAAATTTTTTTAAATTAAATGTGGTCTGCGCTACAAGAACGGTTTTTTTATCCCCAAAAACCTCGTAATTACGTGCTTCTTCCTCAGAATCGATAATAGTACATCGTCCAACGCACCACCCCGAGATACCCTGTACTTCCGGATGTGAGGCATCTCCGATCACTATCACATCGGATCCGGCTGATGACTCTTCAAATACTATCTTATGAATCCTGCCGACAAAAGGACATGTGGCATCTATGATCTTGTTATTATGACTTTCTTCAGTGCTTTTTAATGCATCAAAGGTCTTTTTGTCAACACCGTGCGAGCGGATGATTATTGTCGAATCCTTTATATCATCGGCTTCCGCAATACCATGCAGTATCTTTACGCCTTTTTCTTCGAGCTCACCGCACACTATCTCATTGTGTGTGATGGGACCGTAGGTGTATACCGGACTGCCGGTGGCTATCTGCTCATACACTGTTTTTACCGCGCATTCTATCCCGAAACAGAAGCCTGCGCTTTCGGCGACACGTACCGTCATACAGACTCTTTTCCGGCCTTTGCCTTATCTACAAGTTTAAACACTGCCGCACATACCTCATCGATAGTCATGTGTGAGGAGTCTATAACGGTTGCACCGGGTGCGCATACAAGAGGAGAGATATCACGTGTCATATCCCTGTGGTCACGCTCTTCTATCTCTTTTTTAATGTTATCCATGTCGCATTCCTGACCTGCAAGCACGTACTCGGCATATCTCCTTCTGGCTCTTTCATCTACACTTGCGGTAAGGTATATCTTTACTTCGGCATTGGGAAGTACGACGGAACCTATGTCTCTTCCGTCCATAACCACATTATCGTTTTCAGCCATGTTACGCTGAAGGTCAAGCAGGGAAGCTCTTACTGCAGGGTATGCGGAGATCTTAGAAGCTCCGGCACCTACCTCGCTGGTACGGATAAAATCGGTAACATCCCTGTCTTCAAGGAATACGTGCTGTGCACCGTCCACATATCTGATACCTACCTTGATATGTGCACAGAGTGATGATACCAGCTTTTCATCGGAAACATCCATTCCCCTATCAATGAAATAAAGTGCCATGGTCCTGTATATGGCGCCTGTATCAATATATGTATAGCCGAGCTCTCCGGCCACTCTCTTTGCTATGGTGCTTTTGCCTGCTCCTGCAGGTCCGTCTATGGCGATACTTATCTTATCCGACATGATATTTCCTATCCTTTCTTTTTTTACTCCATTGAAGCTAAAATCCCGGTTGCGGCTGCAACGCCCGTGGACCACGCTATCTGAAGGTTAAAGCCTCCGGTAAACGCATCCACATCTATTACTTCTCCTGCAAAATACAGGTTTTTAACAAGCTTTGAGGCCATGGTCTTGGGGTCTATCTCACTTACCTTAACTCCGCCCTGAGTTACCACCGCTTCATTAAAGCCGCCTGCTCCCAAAACGTTAAGTTCAAATGCTTTTAACAGGTTTCTTATCTTCTTTCTCTCGGGTGCCGTTATAGAATTAACCTTTCTTTCTCCCGAAATACCGGTCATCCTGATAAACACCGGTATCATGGATGAAGGTATAAGTGCTTTAAGGGCATTCTTTAATTCCTTATTTGAGGTCTCGGAAAACTCCCTTATAAGCCTTTCATCAAGCACATCGGGCTCCAGCGCAGGTTTCAGATCTATAAAAAGCTTTACATCCGCACCCTCTGCCAAGTCCCTTGCAAACATGGCGGATGCAGTAAGCACCAGAGGGCCGCTTACTCCGTTATGTGTAAAGAGCATCTCTCCCTGGTCGGAATACTTTTTCTTTCCGTTTAAGTAAACATCCAGTCTGATATTCTTAAGGGAAAGCCCTTCCATCTCCTGTACAAAGGTTTCTTTTGTCTTAAGTCCGACTAAGGAAGGCACACATTTTGTGACCGTATGTCCGGCTTTAAGAGCAAAATCATATCCGTCCCCGGTCGATCCGGTTGACGGATAGCTTAGCCCGCCGGTAGCTATAATACATGCATCGGCATATATTTCCCGTCCGTCGGCAGTTCTAACCGCTTTAAAGCAGCCCTGCTCCGTCACTATATCCGTTACGGCGCAGTTAAGTTCTATCTTAACTCCTGCTTTTCTTGCGGCTTTTTCAAGCACTTTGGTCACATCCGACGCGTGATCTGATACAGGGAATACCCTGTTTCCTCTTTCCGTTTTGGTCTCCAGCCCAAGCTCATTAAACAGCGCTACCGTGGAATACGGATCGAATCTTGAGATCGCACTGTATAAGAATTTCTGATTGGAAACGACGTTTTTCAAAAAGGTACGGGAATCACAATAATTTGCCAGATTGCATCTGCCTTTTCCCGTGATATATATCTTTTTTCCGAGTTTTTCGTTTTTTTCAAGCAGGAGTACCTCACACTTTTCAGCAGCAGTGTAAGCTGCCATCAAGCCGGCCGCTCCGCCTCCTATAACAATGATCTTCACTTCTTTAAATATACCTTTCCGCCCGGAAGGCTTATCGAACCCGTGGAATAATCCATCCCGGATATGGCAAAGGTTACAGCATCCACATCTTCGCAGTTATCGATTATACTCATGGCATACGCATCAAGTATAAGCTTTTCCAGCTCCGGATCGGATTTCGCAATGCTGCGTATATCTTCACTAAAATCTATTTTGCACAGCTTATCGCTAACCGTTATATTTCTGATATCTATGTTTATCTCTTCGTCTTCCAGAGCAGTCGTAACATACTCGGATATCATCTTCGGAGTAACGGTAACGTTATTTCCGACCGCTTCTTCCGCCGTCTGTATGGACATGTCCGAAAGCTTGATCGCATAATACTTTATGCTTGTCAGGAGCAACGGATTATCTGTACCTGACGACGGGACTACTATCAGTCTCTGGGTCGGCACAGCGATGTTCCCCATGTTCGAAGGATCGTTAAGATCATCCTCTTTTTCCTTTTCGGACAACAGCATATATATACATAGAATTACCAGAAGGATTATCACTACTATACAAGCAGCAAGTCTGATGTCTTTTTTCAACATACCCTCCCAGGAAGTGCCCGACCTATCCGCATAAGCGTTACGTCATTTAAAGGTTATCTTTAAAGCTTTCCAGTTTTTAACCAGATAATCGATAAGAGAAAGGAGCGTAAGAGCGGTTGCAAGATACATAAGTACAAGACCGGCTACGCCGAACCATTCCATTCCGTTATCAAGGAAAACCGGAAGAATTATATAATCAAGACACATAAACAGCTGTACAACGGTCTTTATCTTGCCCCAGATACCTGCGGCGATAATGATACCTTTGTCTGCTGCGAGCTGTCTGATACCGCTTATGATGAATTCTCTTGACATGATGATGATAGCACACCAAGTAGGGAAGCTGTATACTCCGAGGTCGCCTCTGAGCTTTACAAAGCATACCAGCGTGATGCAGACAAGAAGCTTGTCCGCAAGAGGATCCATAAGCTTTCCGAAATCGGTTACCATGTTGTTTTTTCTTGCAAGATATCCGTCTAAGAAATCAGACAGTGAAGCAACGGCAAATATAACCAGTGCTATAATGTCGGAAGCTGTCTCGTTAGGTATCCTGCATAAGAAAAACACGATAAATACAGGTATCAGAAAAACCCTGAATAATGTGATCTTATTAGGTGCATTCATTTATTAAACCTCCTCGTTTTGGGAACGTCTGCTGTAAGATCGTATCCCAAAGCTCCATTAATTTTTACATTCATTATTGTGCCAAGCACTAACTCCCTATCGGTCTCCACAAAGCAGCATCCGTCTATATCGGGAGCGTCCCTGTAGGTCCTGGCCGCATATACTCTGTCTTCGGGCATATAGCCTTCGATGACCACATCCATCTTTTTACCGGAGAGCTTTTTATTGGCTTCAAACACTATATCCTGCTGAGCCAGCATCAGCTCCTTACGGCGCTTTTCTTTTATGCGTTTAAGTACCACAGGTTTAAAGCGTGCTGCAGGAGTATTTTCTTCCTTTGAATATGTAAATACGCCCACTCTGTCGAGCTTATAATCCCTTATAAACTTAAGCAGCTGCTCATGATCCTCCTCTGTTTCGCCGGGGAAACCGGTAATAAGAGAAGTCCTTATAGCTATACCGGGGATCTCTTTACGGAGCTTCTTTATCAGACGTTTGATATCGGCTCCGGTGGTCCTGCGACCCATCTTTTTAAGTATGGCATCCGAGATATGCTGTATGGGCATATCGATGTATTTACATACCTTTTCAAGCTTCATCGCGGTTATAAGCTCATCATCTATCTCTTCGGGATAGCAGTACATGAGCCTAATCCACTCTAAGCCTTCTATTTTGTTGAGACGTTCCAGAAGCTCGGGCAGTCTCTTTTTTCCGTACAGGTCAACACCGTATACCGTAGTCTCCTGGGCTATCAGTATCAGCTCGTTTTTACCGTTCTTTACCGCATCCTCTGCTTCAGCTACAATTTTCTCAAAAGGAACGCTTCTGTATTCACCCTTGATCGAAGGGATAACGCAGTAGGTACAATGCTTGCTGCAACCCTCGGCGATCTTTATATATGCATAGTTTTTAAGATTATTGTGAAGTCTCTTTGTACCGAGATCGGGATCTTTGTTTATATCCTTGATGATACATTTATCCTTTAATCTCTTTGCCTTAAGCTTCTTTATGGCACTGTCCATCTCATCGGCTGCAGAGGATGAAAGTATCACGTCGACCTCTGGCAGAAACTCTTTTATCTCATCATGATATCTTGTAGCGAGACACCCTGTGATGATAAGGTATTTAAGACGTCCCGTCTTTTTTAAGCCGGCTGTTTCTATGATGGCATCAATACTCTCCTGTTTTGCGTCATGTATAAAACAGCAGGTATTGATCACTACGGCTTCGGCTTTAGTTACGTCATCCGTTACCTCATAGCCCTTATCCATCATCATGGCCAGCATTTTTTCACTGTCTACAAGATTTTTATCACATCCGAGCGAAATAAAACTGATCTTCATCTTATTCCTCGTCTTCGTCCTCATACTCGAAATCGTCGTAATCGTCGTCTTCATCATAATCGTCTTCAAAATCGAGATCATCGAAGTCGATCACGCCACCGTCTATATAATCCCAGTCATCAAGCTCGTCCGTGAAAATAATAATGGATTCATCAAGACCAGTAGTATCGGTTTTTCCGAAAAGTCCGGTAGATGCGGTGCTCTTAAGCAGATATGAACCATCCTCCTGATAGAACTCCATATCGATCTTTCCGTCAAATCTGCCCTCGATATATCCGTCGAACAGGAACATGGTATCTCCGCCTTCGAAGGTTAAATAAACACCGATATCGCCTGCATCATAATCAAAGTTGATCGCATCAAAAGAACCGCTTACCTTAGAACCGGCATTGATAGGTCCGCTGTAGATCTCCTGAAGCTCTCCCTCTTCCTCCGCCAGCTCAAATACCACGCGGATATTGGAGATATTTTTATCTGTATTATTTTTTATGCTGTATCTTTTTCCCGAAAAGCCCTCGAGTGCTACGATCACAATAACTCCCGTCAAGATCACGCCTATGATCGATAAAACAATTATCTTAGCTTTTTTACTCATTCCCTTTTTCTCCCCGAAATCAAATATACGTTTATATTAACCTTATTCGGTCTTATTTTCAAGCTCTTTTTGATCTGCATGGACACTGACCTCAGTCTCCATCGTGGTTTTTACCATGTTGCTGATCAGATGTCCCGATATGGGTGAAGTCAGCCAGAACAGTATAAGCACTCCGATAAGCTTAAACGAAGTAAATGTAAATCCGCTTATAACTACCAGCCCCAGAATGCAGAACAATAAACCGCAGGTATCCCCCAGGGCTGCGGCATGCATTCTGTTTAAAACAAATTTCATTCTGAATACCCCTACTGCAGAAAGAAGGATAAATATCATCCCTACCGCTAAAAGGGCTACAGCTATTATTATACGTACATTACTCATATCAATATCCTTACGGTCATATCATTTTTTCTTACTCTTTTTAGCATCCTGCTCGGCAGTAATATCAGCCTGCTTTTTCTTGTACACACCAATGTAGATCTTGGTGAGGACAACGACTCCCATGAAGCTGAGCAAAGCATACACGGCAGCCACATCTGCAAGCCACGCCTCTTCCAGCAGTATGGTAAGTGCTGCAATGATAATGATCATCTGCGTGCCTATCATATTTATAGCCACCAGCCTGTCCGGTATGGTCGGTCCGATTATGGCTCTGATAAAGCATATAAATGCGATACATGCACAGAATATGATGACCGCTTTTAAAAATATCTCTAAGAATTCATTCATAGTTAATCCTTTTTCACTGCTCTATCTTTTTTAACACCTTTACGAATACGGATGAATCTATCCCTTCGCAAAGAGATCTGTCAAGGCAGTGTACACGGAACTTTCCGTCAGCCATCGATACCGAAATGGTACCCGGTGTAAGTGTGATCGAGTTGGCAAGTACCGATGCCGCATACTCTGTCTTTAACGGTGAATCAAAGCATACGATCACCGGGTCGATCTTACGGTTTCCCTTTATAATAAATACGGCTGTGATCAGATTAGCCTTAATTATCTCAATGATAAGAACAAGGATGTACAGCAATATGTAAGGCAGCTTTTTTAACAGTTTAAGCTCTTTTTTAAAACTGTACTCCGTAAGCATGGACATAAATATACAGACTATGGCACTGATGGCTGCTCCGAAAAGCAGTATCTCAACGGTCACACGTCCGTTAAAAATGATCCATGCGGCAAACAAAATAAAAAACATATCGTAACTCCTCAAAAATCAAAACAACATAATAACAAAGTACACCTGATTTGAATTTCTCAAATCAGGTGTCCGAAATTAGTTATTATTCTGTCTGGAGATCCACTCAGGTATCAATATTGAACTTCCATCCGATACGTTGCGATTTGCATTAACGTTTGATTTCGAGCTCCTGTACTGTCCGGGCTGTGCTCCTGCCGGTGCAGCGGGTCTGGCAGCCGGTGCGGGTTTTGTATATCCCTGCTGAGGCTGTCTGGTAGCTGCAGGTGCCTGAGGTGCAGCTGCTCCGAAAGGAGATGTGGGAGCTTTCTTGGGTGCTCCGTTCATATTAAGGAAGCCGAGTCCGGGACGAGCTGTCTGTGAACCTACGCCGCTTCCCTCTATAACCTGAAGATCAGGACTGTTCTTTATGCCTGTAGCAATGATGGTTACCGAACATGTGTCAGGTTCTGAATCATCATATGCCTCACCGAAGATAACATTGGTATCGGGACCAACGATCTCCTTAACGTAATTGGATGCATTAATTGTATCATCGAATACCAGATCACCTGAGAAGTGAATAATGATATTGTCTGCGCCTTCAATATTGGTCTCAAGAAGAGGAGAAGCAATAGCCATCTGTACTGCCTGCATACAGCTGTCATCACCTGTAGCACGGCCGATACCGATATGAGCAACGCCCTTATCTCTCATGACTGTACATACATCCTCGAAGTCAAGGTTGATATCGCCCATTCTGTTGATGATATCGGTGATACCCTGTACGCCCTGTCTAAGTACACTGTCAGCCATCTTAAGTACTTCAGGGAAACGAGCCTTTTTGTCGCAGATCTGACGAAGCTTCTCGTTAGGGATAACGATCATGGTATCAACATGCTCTTTAAGGTTTGCAATACCTTCCATAGCCTGATCCATACGTACATCACCCTCGTGATCGAAAGGCTTTGATACTACCGCTACTGTAAGTATACCCATTTCTTTTGCAATCTGTGCTATGACAGGTGCTGCACCTGTTCCGGTTCCGCCACCCATACCACAGGTTACAAATACCATTTCTGCTTCCTTAATAGCTTCGGTAAGTATTTCACGGCTTTCCTCTGCTGAATTTCTTCCTACCTCGGGGTTTCCGCCTGCGCCGCGACCTTTAGTAAGCTTCTCGCCTATCTGAATGCAGTTGGGCGCCTTGCATTTTCTGAGCTGCTGGCTATCTGTATTAAC
>JAFZJK010000194.1 GCA_017553965.1 Lachnospiraceae bacterium
TACGTTATCCCTGCCAGGGTAATCCTCCTGAAGATCACGGCACAGTAATTTGACATTTCGCAGTACCGCATCGGTACTTGCAAGCTTAAACTGTACCCTTCCGGTATTGATCCTGAAACCGTCCACATGGTATTCCGTAGCCCAGAAACGGAGGTTTTCAAGGATAAAGCTGTCATTTACAGTCCTGTCGTAATCAATCTCTAAGATAACCTCAATACCTGCAGTATGGAGGCTTCTTATCATGTTCTTAAACTCACGGATAGCCTTGTCAGGTTCGCTGGCATAAGCAGCCTTAGGCGCATAGTAATTTCCCTGCGCGCCGTAACCCCAAAAATTAAGCCTTGACTTAGGAACTGTTTCCGCAGGCTGTCCAAATACGCGTGAACGCTGGAGCTCACCGTTAAAGGAAGCACCTATATTGATATGGAAATCCATCAGCTCGTTAAACTCATAACAGGGCTGAAGTATAAGTGTTGTGACTCCAAGACTCTTTAAATAAGGTATTTTTTCCGTAACACCCTTAAAGGTCCCCGGGTGCTTGATCTTGGATGATTCATGTACGGTAAAGCCCCTTACATGGAGCTTATAGATTATCATGTCACTTGCTTTAACAAATGGCTTTTTATCTTTTTTCCAGTCGTAGTTTTCAGTTTCTACAGAGCATACTCTATCAAGGGTATCCGAAAAGACTGCTCTTTCCTGTACCCCTGTATTCTCTTTTCCGGCCGGCAGTATCCCATAGCCTGCAGGGCTCTTTATGAGCTTGGCATGGTCATCTAAGAAATACCCCTTGTCGCTTTCAAAGATATATTCATATTGTTTTTTACTGTCATAGCTAAAGCTTCCGGAAAAGACGGAAGGATAAAGGGAATGGGGCTCCAACCTAAACTCCTGCCACTTTTCTCCCTTTTCTCTTAACAATATCTTTATCCATTCACAGTTTTCTCCCGAAACCCGTGCCAGAAGCTTTCCATCCCTGACAGTAACTCCCAATGTAAAATCGCTCTGCATTTATCTTTTAGTCCTCGTCCTCGTTATTTACGCTAAGTACCTGACGACGCCTTGCCATCTCGTCGTTCTCAAGGTAATCATCGTATGTTGAGATCTTATCTATAAGCTTACCGTCAGGAGTTATCTCCATGATACGGTTAGCGATGGTCTGTATAAACTGATGGTCAAGTGCTGTAAACAGACATACGCCGGGGAACTTGATAAGTCCGTTGTTAAGCGCGGTGATGGATTCCATGTCAAGGTGGTTTGTAGGCTCATCCATGATAAGTACATTTGAGCCCAAGATCATCATCTTGGAAAGCATTACACGTACCCTCTCTCCACCGGACAGGACATTAACCTTCTTTACTCCGTCCTCACCTGCAAAAAGCATACGTCCTAAGAAACCTCTTACATACTGCTGGTCATCAACGGGTGAGAAAGGCATAAGGTGATCAACTATGGTCTCGCTGCCCTTAAATTCCTCGGTATTGTCCTTGGGGAAATATGAACGCTGTGTAGTTACGCCCCACTTAAAGCTGCCCTCGTCAGGCTCCATCTCCTCCATAAGTATCTTAAACAGCGTGGTTGCTGCCAAGGTATTTGCTCCGACAAATGCAATCTTGTCATCATGCCCCATAACGAAGGAAATATTATCAAGTACCTTAACTCCGTCAATAGTCTTTGAAAGATTTGTAACGGTAAGTACCTCATTTCCAATCTCACGGTTAGGCCTGAAATCGATATAAGGATACTTTCTGCTTGAAGGCTTGATATCGTCAAGCTCAATCTTTTCCAAAGCTCTCTTACGTGAGGTTGCCTGCTTTGATTTAGAGGCGTTAGCAGAGAATCTCTGAATGAACTCCTGTAATTCTTTGATCTTCTCTTCCTTTTTCTTGTTTGCTTCCTTCATCTGCTTGATCATCAGCTGGCTTGACTCATACCAGAAATCATAGTTTCCGGCATAGAGCTGAATCTTCTGATAATCAATATCCGCAATCTGTGTGCAGACCTTATTTAAGAAATAACGGTCATGTGATACAACTATGACAGTATTATCAAAATTGATCAAAAACTCGTCAAGCCACCTTATAGCCTCTAAGTCAAGGTGGTTTGTAGGCTCGTCGAGGAGCAGGATATCAGGGTTTCCGAAAAGTGCCTGAGCAAGCAGTACCTTTACCTTTAAGGGACCGTTAAGCTCGCTCATCATCTTGCTGTGATATTCGGTATCAACTCCAAGTCCGTTTAACAGCTGGGCTGCGTCGGACTCAGCCTCCCATCCGTTCATGGAGGCAAATTCACCCTCCAGCTCGCTCGCCTTTATTCCGTCTTCGTCAGTGAAGTCCTCTTTAGCGTAGATAGCCTCCTTTTCCTTCATGATATCATACAGTCTCTGGTTTCCCATGATAACCGTATCAAGTACGGGATATGCATCATACTGGAAGTGATCCTGCTTTAAGAAAGAAAGACGCTGTCCGGGGGTAATTACTACATCACCTTTTGTAGGTTCAATCTCTCCTGTAAGA
>JAFZJK010000195.1 GCA_017553965.1 Lachnospiraceae bacterium
ACTGCGACTGGTATACTCCCGCAGGCTGGTACTTGGCTACTTCTGTTACGTTCTTAAAGAGTTCTTCTGCGTCATCAGAACTAAGTCCGGCTTCTTTTAATTTTTCCAGGTCTTCTAAGCTTTCTATACGGATCGATCTGTTTATTTCTCCGTCTTCACCTTCTGAAGCTTCAACACACAGACCGTTCTCGCATCCGGCCTCTCCGGGATTCTTTTTGGCCGTGTTTTCTACAGTCATGAACGCTTTGAATTCAGATTGTGCCTGCTTTAGATCGTCAGGACTGACAAAGATCTTAAAAGTATGTACGTCTTCGGTAGGTTCTGTGACAGCTTCAATATTTGAATATTTAAGGTAGGAAATAAACTTTTCAACTGCTCGTTCATCCCCTAGGTAACACAGAAAGACGTTTTCGTTTATATCGTCAAGGCTTTTTACCAGGGGTGTACCGCAATCGGCACATACCTCAATTCCCTCGCGGTATTCGTTTTTACATTTGGGACACCAGGGCATAATATACCTCCATTGATCCGGGCAGTCTTTTATAGCCTAAAATCTACCCGTTAACTTATAATAAAATGATTTTATATGATTTTACATTATTTTTCAATAATAAAATAAAATTGGCTTTTAAATATTTGGATTTTGTGGTAGAATTATTATGAGTTATTGTAATAAAAATTTCTGACATTGTATGATACTAATCGTGTCCGAACGGATATGGCACAGATTGTTATCCTTGCTGTGCAGGGATGCATACCGGCAGGAGGTTTAAGATGAAATTAAAACCCAAGCTTCTTTTGATGTCTTTGTTACCCATGCTTCTTATGATCCTCATAATAGTAGGGATACTGGCTATAGAGATGCCCATCCTCACAGGTAAAAACACCGAGCAGGGGCTTAAGACTGCTGCGTATTCTGTTACGGCAGGACTTGAGGCCATCGAGGGCGAATTCAAGGTTGAAAGAGGTCGTCTGTTAAAGGGCGGAAAGATTTTTGACAACGACAATCCCATATTTACAAAAGTTAAAGAGAATTCCGGAGCTGATATTATCCTGTTTTACGGGTCGAATAGTTATGCGACCACGATAAAGGATGATGCGGGAAGCTATGTTTCTCAGCTTTCAGTGGATGAGGAAACGGTGGATCAGGTTAAGAGTCTTAACGGAAGCCTGTTTGACAAGAGTGCCGAGTATGCAGGGAATACTTACTACGGTTATTATGTTCCGCTTAAGCAGAGTGCTACAGGTATAAATGTGGGTATGATATTTGTCGGCATACCTACCGGGAGTGCTAAAAAGGCTATGTTCATAGCTATTATCATTGCCGGAGTACTGGTACTTGGATTTGCGATAACTTCCTTTATTTTGTTAAGTAAGGATGTTAACAGGCTTACGAAAGCTGTTGTATCCTGTAACAAAGCAGCTGACAGGCTGGCATCGGGCGAGCTGGACGTAAGAGTGGATGAAGAAACCTTACGAAGAGATGATGAACTGGGCATGCTGTGCAGGTCTAATGCAAAGCTTGCAGATACTTTAAAGGATATAGTTTCCGAGGCAAAGAAATGTACCGCAGAACTCGGAGATGCGTCTGCCAACCTTAAGAAAGTATCTATGGACAGTACCGTTGCCATAAGGACGGTTAAGGCTTCCGTAAGCGAGATCAATAAAGCCACATCCTCACAGGCCGAAGATACAGAGACAGCATCCGAACATGTAGGTGTTATCAGCGAAGCGATCAATGATACAGCCAATGAGGTAGCTAACCTTGATGCCAATTCGGAGGCTATGAAGAATAAGAGCGCCGAGGCTCTGGCTATCCTTGAAGACCTTAAGGTCATCAACGATGAGGCAGAGACAGCTATCGGTGTTATATACGAGCAGACAAATAAGACCAATACATCTGCCAAGTCCATCGGTGAGGCGGTCAACCTTATTTCGGATATCGCAAACCAGACTAACCTCTTGTCACTTAACGCTTCCATAGAGGCGGCACGTGCAGGTGAGGCAGGACAGGGCTTTGCGGTAGTAGCTACCGAGATATCCGCACTTGCTGAGCAGACCAATAACTCCGCTCATACCATACAGGGTATCATCAATTCACTTGTACAGGATTCCAACAGTGCTGTTGAGACCATGGATAAGGTTAAGGATATCATCAACAAGCAGAATGATAATGTGGCCCGCACGGTAAATATCTTCAACGAGCTTGAAGAAAATATCAATGTGACCGTAGCTACTTCCGAGAAGATATCTGAGGAAGTAAAGGCACTTGAAGAGGCAAGAAATGTGGTAGAAGAGGCATTGCACAACCTTTCCGCAGTGGCAGCAGAAAACGCATCCGGTACCGAGGAAACTTCGGCAAGCATGGATAAGGTTGGTAACGTTATAAATAAGGTATCGGCAGCAGCACTCAGCCTTTCAAATATGTCGGAGAGGCTTGATATGACCATGTCGGCATTTAATATTGAGGCTTAAAGTTTTAGGGGGATTTAATTATGCGTAAACTGGCATTGTCGGACGAGATATTGATGAGCGTGGACAAGTCGGCACGTTATATAGGACATGAAGTAAACTCTATAGTAAAGGATCTTGATAAGATCGATATCCGTTTCTGTATGTGCTTCCCGGATGTATACGAAGTAGGTATGTCACATATAGGTATCCAGATCCTTTACGAGATGTTTAACAGAAGAGAGGACACTTATTGCGAGAGAACATACTCGCCCTGGCCCGATCTTGATAAGCTTATGAGGGAGAAGAATATCCCTCTTTTTGCCATGGAAAGCCAGGACCCGATAAAGGTCTTTGATTTCTTAGGCATCACTTTACAGTACGAGATGTGTTATACCAACGTACTGCAGATACTTGACCTTTCACAGATACCGCTGATGGCAAAGGACAGAACATGGGACGACCCTATAGTTATAGGTGGAGGTCCGTGTACTTATAATCCCGAGCCCCTGGCGGATTTTTTTGATATTTTCTATATAGGTGAGGGCGAAACCGTATATGACCAGCTTCTTGATACTTATAAGGAGTACAGAAAAGCGGGAAGATCGAGACATGACTTTCTGGTAGCCGCATCGCAGATAGAAGGCTTATACATACCTGAGCTTTATGACGTAACTTACAATGAGGACGGTACACTGAAAAGTTTTACTCCCAGGGAGGGCGCTCCGGCTTCTGTTAAACGCCAGGTAGTGGCTGATATGAGTGATACCGTATATCCCGAAAAGCCCGTAGTTCCTTATATCAGAGCGGTACAGGACAGAGTAGCACTGGAGATCCAGAGAGGCTGTATCAGAGGCTGCCGTTTCTGTCAGGCGGGTATGATCTACAGACCTTTAAGAGAAAGAAGCCTGGAGTTCTTAAAGAAATATGCTTTGGCTATGATCAATTCCACAGGCTATGAGGAGATCACTCTTTGTTCTTTAAGCTCAAGTGATTATACCAAGCTTGCTGAGCTTATGGATTTCCTTATCAACGAAATGGGAAAGAGAAGGATAAATATCTCACTTCCTTCACTTCGTATAGATGCATTTTCACTGGATGTAATGAGCCGTGTACAGGATGTAAGAAAGAGCAGTATCACATTTGCACCCGAGGCCGGCACCCAGCGTATGAGGGATATCATCAATAAGGGTCTGGATGAGGAGACCATCCTTAACGGAGCTTCCGAGGCATTCAGAGCCGGCTGGGATAAGGTAAAGCTTTATTTCATGCTGGGACAGCCCTTCGAGCTTGACAGCGATGTAGAGGGCATACCCCACCTCGCTGATAAGATCGCGATGGCATTTTATGATACTGTACCGAAGTCCGAAAGAAGAGGCAAGGTACAGGTAACGATAAGTACTTCCTATTTTGTACCGAAGCCGTTTACTCCTTTCCAGTGGGCAGCCCAGATAACTCCCGAAGAGTACTTAAGACGTAAGACTCTTCTTATGGATACTCTTAAAAAAGAGCACAATTACAAGAGCATAAAATATAACTGGCACGATAGCAACACTTCTATCTTAGAGGGCCTTCTGGCACGCGGTGACAGACGTGTGGGCAAGGTTATCCTTGAGGCTTACAAGGACGGCTGTATCTTTGATGCATGGACCGATTTCTTTAAGATGGATAAGTGGCTTAAGGCTATTGAACGTGCCGGCATCGATATGGATTTCTATACCACGCGTGAGAGAAGTACCGATGAGCTGCTGCCGTGGGATTTCATAGATACAGGTATGACTAAAGCTTTCATGAAGCGTGAATACGACAAGGCCCGCAAGGGGCAGACCACCAAGAACTGCCGTGAAGGCTGCGGCGGATGCGGCTGCAACTCCTGGACAACAGGAGTATGTATCGAGGCGTAATGGACGGACGGTCGAGTACCGCCATGTCTTAAAACCATCACCGCTTGGCAGGACATGCCGGCGGTTTCATCTGCATCTGCGCTTCGGACGCTTGCAATCGTGCGTCCGCTTTGATAACCGGACGCACTTAGGCTACGCTCAAAAATCGATTTGGATAATCGATTTTTGCCTTGCTTCGATTTGGCTGAAACCTGGGCATGTCAACTGCCCGCTTAAGGTTTTAATCCATGGCGGTACTCGACCGTCCTGCGATACGCCTAACGATAGCAGTTTAGGAGAGAGGATAAGAAATGATTTTTAGAATTAGATTTGCGAAATACGGAGTAGTCAAGTTCATAGGACACCTGGATGTTATGCGATATTTTCAGAAGGCGGTAAGAAGGTCGGGACTTCCGATCAAGTACTCGCAGGGTTTTAACCCTCACCAGCTTATGGTGTTTGCACAGCCGCTGGGCGTAGGTGTTACCAGTGACGGCGAATATATGGATATAGAGACCGAGGATGCTGACTTTGACGGAAATGCACTGAATGCGGAAAGAGTTAGAGATATACTTGGAGCTGCTCTTACAGAGGGCTTCGAGATAGTTTCCATTAGGGAGATACCCTGGCAGGAAGGTACCAAGCATCCGGAGAATGCGATGTCACTGGTGGCAGGAGCTGATTATGTGATGTCATTAAAGGATGGGTATGTGTTACGCAGGATCCCCGGAAGAGCGTATACGGATCCCGATGTTATATGTGCCGGTGATGAAACGGGCGAGCCTGATCCGGAAAGCTACGGACATGCAGGATACCTGAGTGTTAAACTGAAAGAGTTTTTGGAAAAGGACAGTATAGTAGTAAGCAAGAAGTCAAAGTCCGGTCAGACGGATATGGACATCAAGCCTTATATATATGAAGCGGCTGTTACGGATAATAAGACAACGCCTCAGTTTATGGATGAACTTGGTACGGCACATGCCGATCTGTATGCACCAGGTGTGAGGTTTTTCTTTAGGTTATCAGCCGGCAGTGCGGTTAATATAAAGCCTGAGCTGGTACTAGAAGCATTTATGGATTTTTGCGGATTGGAATATGATGAGTTTGCATTCCAGATACACAGAGCACAGATGTATTCGGATGTGGCAAAGGTGCAGGGCTTATAGTTTTTATTGTTTGATGAGAAGGCATTTCGTAATATACAGATCATAGGTACGTTAAATGAGCAATTCGATAGTTATAGTAAGAAATGAGAATAAGATCATCACCGCTCTTTTTCATGATAGAGAGCTTGTGACGCTGGGGCTTGAGGATGACCGGAAAAAGCAGCAGGTCGGTGATAT
>JAFZJK010000196.1 GCA_017553965.1 Lachnospiraceae bacterium
AAAGATACTTTTAGGTATTTTCCTGATGTTACTCGTTGCTCTGGCTGTCACCATCATTACCCCCGGCGGCAGAAAGTATATTTTTGATCTGGTCGGATCATGGGTTCACGGCAACATGAACAAGACACTGGAGACGACTACAAAGCCTGAAGATATTTTACCTACCGGTGTTGATACTGAGTATGACATGCCAAGTATCATTCCCTTGGATGATCCTACTCCTACCGAGGAAGTAACAGGAGCTGTTGTAAGGCCTGCTACCAAGTACCGTTCCGAGGACTATGTAAAGACATATCTTTTGTTTGGTATAGAGGAGATCGGCGGAGCTGCAAATACCGATGCGATCCTGCTGTTATCCGTTAATACTATGGATAATACACTGAAGCTTACCTCTATAATGAGAGATACCTTTGTGGATATACCGGGTTATTACAGCAACAAGATAAACTCTGTTTATGCACATGGTATGAAAACAGGCGAGACTCTCGGTGAAAAGCGTTTAAACGGCGGTAAGCTGTTAACAGAGGTTATCGAGGAAACCTTTAACATTGACATTACCGGATTTGCGTGTGTTAATTTCAGAAATTTCCAGGACATCATCGACAGACTCGGTGGTATAGATCTTGAGCTTGGTTCTTCTGAGGCTTCATACTTAAGAACTACCAACTATATATCCAATCCTGCATACAGGACTGTACAGGCAGGCTGGAACCATATGAACGGTAACCAGGTACTCGGATACTGCCGTGTACGTAAGAGAGCAACACTTGGCGGTGAAAATGCGGATTATGGCCGTACTTTGAGACACAGACGTGTTATAAATGCCGTAGTTCAGCAGTATAAATCCCTGCCGCTCACAGATATGTATTCTGCATTAAAGGATATTTTAGGATATATCATCACTGATCTGACAGAAGAGGATATTTCTACTATGCTTAGAAATATAGTAGAAAATAAGACCTTCTCACTCGAACAGTTCAGGCTTCCTGTCGATGGTATGTTTAAGGACAGCGGCAAGAAGGGTATATTTAACGGAAAATATACCGTTACATATGCTTTGACGCTCGACAAATATCGCGACGATAATATAAAGGCATTACATGACTTTGTATTCTTAGATGACAAGATAGCAGCCGAAAACGGCGAAGCGGCTACCGAAGGTACAGACGAAGCCGCCACAACCGGAGAGACAACCCCTACGCCTGTATCGGCGCCTGCGGCTTGATTTAAAGTAAGTGGTGATTTATAATGGAAGACAATAAAGACGTAGATTTGACTGAAACGTCTACAGGGACGGAGCTTGTAACTCAGGGCAGTTCTGAGCTGGCTAAGAAAACCGGTACTGAACTGGCTACGCAGACAAGCTCGGAGGTAGCTGTTAAAGCAGGTACCGAACTTGTAAAACAGGGTGGTACGGAAGTGGCCGAGGTTACTGAAAAGAGTACGGATACTGTAAAGTACGAGAAGAAAACCTCCGATGTAATAGATGAGGATGATGCCGAGTTTATTAAAAAAGAGGATGAAGAGCTCAGAAAAAAGCAGGCTATGAGGGATGAGGCCGCAAATACGGACCCTTCCGAAGAGTTTGCGGACGAACTTCACGAGATAGAGCACGAAGCTGAAGAAAATGAAATAGCACAATCGGTTTCGAATTCCATAAAGGATCAGCTGGATGAGGAGATAGCTTCTGCAAAAGCAGAGAGTGAAGCTGTTTCTGAGGGCGAAACCGAAGAAAAGAAGGGAATTATAGGATTCCTTTCAAAGGTACCGAAGTGGATCTATATCGCACTTGGTGCAATGGTATTCATTTTAGTCCTTATATGGATACTCGATGCCAGCGGACTCGGTGAAAAGATACTGATCAAGATCGGTGCAAAGGTGGCTGCGGTCACTGTAGACTATCAGCCCGTTGATCCCGATAATACCGAAATAATACCGGAAAATGTAGAGGACATTTCGGAGTTTTTGGAAAAACTGACTCCCATACCTACCGAGGAGCCAACACCTACACCTCCGGACCCTACACCCACGCAGCCTGTTTATGAGAAAAAGATCATCAACATCCTGTTACTGGGCGAGGAAAATATCGGAAGCTATACCAACCGTGGCAGAACCGATATGATCGTGCTGGCTACCATTGATACGATAGCGAAGGAAGTAAAGCTTACATCTCTTATGAGGGACAGCTTTGTGCAGATACCGGGATATGACGATAACCGTATAAATGCTGCGTATGCATTAGGCGGTGTGCCGCTCCTTTATCAGACCATTGAAAAGAATTTCGGTATCACACCGGACAGCTACTGTCTCGTAAGATTTGATGATTTTGAAAAGATAGTTGACTCTGTAGGAGGCGTGGACATTAAGCTTTCTGCTAAAGAGGCAGCATATCTTAATAAGACCAATTACATTTCCAAGCCCGAATACAGGACAGTAAAAGAGGGCTGGAACCATATGAACGGCAATCAGGTACTTGGATATTGCCGTGTGCGTTATGTCGCAAAGGACGGAGAGAAAAACGACTTTGGCCGTACTACCAGACATCGTGTGGCTATCTCTGCACTTATTGACAAAGTGAAGGATTTGGGATATGCTGATCTGGTAAGGGTAGGTCTGGAATGTCTGCCCATGGTAACCACCGATGTTACAGAGGTTGAGATCGAGCGATATACGCATATGATACTGGATATCGGCGGTAAGGATATAACCATCAGGGAGATGCGTATCCCGATGGATGGCACATATAAGTTTGTAACCATCCGTAAGATGAGTGTTACCCAGCTCGATATACCGAAGAACAGAGAAGCTTTACATGACTTTATATATGGTGATTATGTGGAAGAAGAGAATGCTCCGACACCTACTATGTCGAGCACTCCGTCACCCACACCGTCACCTATGCCCACACCTACACCGGTAGGGAAGGCAAGCTAAAAAAGGAGAAGTTTTAGGGGATATGGAAATACAAATGTGGAGGGAGAGGCTTGAACCCTATGCCTTGGCAGTGGATGAGCTTAAGGTAAAGTTCGAGCATGTACAGAATTCATACAGAAATGCAGGTCTTTACTCACCTATCGAGCAGATATATGGCAGAGTAAAATCCATTTCGTCATTGCTTGAAAAAGTACAGAAAAAGCATATTTCACTGGATGATATAGAGGACCATATCGACGATATAGCCGGTATAAGGATCATATGCCAGTTTGTAGAGGATATCTATAAGGTCGCTGAGCTGATAAACAGAAGAAGCGATATGATAGTCATCGAAGAGATGGACTACGTTAAAAATCAGAA
>JAFZJK010000197.1 GCA_017553965.1 Lachnospiraceae bacterium
GGATACAGGAAGCCGACCGGTGAATTCATTATACTAGCGCAAAAGTCAGCCTGTCATGAGACAAGAGCCATGCTGGACGGTCAGATACATGATATAGGCAAAGTGGCGGATACCGTTTGCCATATAAAATACGAGCTCGAAATAGAGCTTGATATGGTACTTGACAAGGTATGCATAGCGGCCGCAGGCCGTGTGCTTAAAACTGTAAAGGTTAGAATGGACTATGACTTAGGTGATGATATGGCGGTTACCGAGGATATGGTATATGCCATGGAGCTTATGGGAATGGAACAGGCTCATGCAAAGCTACGTTCAGAAGAAAAAGACGGGACCGAGTATTTCTGTGTCGGATATTCTATAGTTAAGTATTACCTGGGAAATGTCCAGCTGACCAATCTTGAAGGACACAGAGGATCAAAGATCGCTGCAGATGTGCTGGCCACATTCCTCCCAAGAGATGTAATAGACGGCCTATATTCGGTATGTGACAGAGCAGGTTTAAAGGTACTTAACCTTACACTGGAGCCTATAGCTGCGATCAATGTTGCCATACCCGAAAAGTTCAGACTGCTTAACTTAGCTTTGGTAGATATTGGAGCGGGCACTTCCGATATATGTATAACCAAGGAGGGCAGTATCACCGGATACGGTATGCTCCCCTGCGCGGGCGATTACCTCACCGAAAGCATCATGTATGAACTGCTTACCGATTTCGCTACGGCAGAACAGGTAAAACTTGATTTCTCGGAAGGAAAAGATGATATACCATATATAGATGTTATGGGAACGAAACAGACGGTTGCTGCGTCTAAGATACATGAGGTACTTGCAGAGCCCTTCAAAAAGCTTTCAAAGCTTATAGCCGATAAGATACTTGAGCTTAACGGCGGAGAAAGAGTCGGAGCGGTATTTATAGTCGGAGGCGGTGGAAAGAATCCCGAATTTGCTAAGCTTTTATCTGAGGCTATAGGACTTCCCGAGCAGCGTGTGGCACTCCGCGGCGAAGAAGTATTTACCCGTATCGTTACTCCCGATAATGTACCGATCAACGATCCTATGCTGGTTACGCCCATAGGTATCTGTTTAAATTATTACGAGCAGAACAATAACTTCATTATAGTTAAGATGAACGGAGTGGACATCAAGCTTTACGATAACGGAAAGCTTAACGTAATGGATGCGGTGATAAGCTCCGGTATGGGAAATGCCGACATATTCCCGAAAAAGGGAAAAGACCTTACCTTTATGGTGAACGGTAAGGAAAGAGTGATAAAAGGCCAGAACGGTGAATCCGCTTTTGTTATGGTAAATGGCGAAGAGTGCGGAGTTATCACTCCTGTCAAATGCAATGACATAATCATAGTAAAGGAATCAACCGCAGGTGCCGATGGCCACATAAGGGCCGGTGAACTTGAAGAATACAAAAAGGGTATATTCTTTATAGTAAACGGCAAACAGGTAAGATTTGAAAGAAAAATCAGGGTTAACGGCAGGGAAGAAGAAAGGGATTATGAGATATCGGAAGGGGACAATGTTGAGATCCACGATTATTATAATGCCGGCGAGCTGTTTAAGAAGCTGGATATACCGTCCGGTCACAAGGTTATTTTAAATAACCGTACCCTTGATCCCGAAACAGCCGATCCTTATGAAAAGATCTATGAAAACTACATAATAGATATTGTTAACGAGACTGAAGACAGTATTTCGGGTATCGTTAAGAATAAGAGTGAAGAAGGGCCCGCTTTAAAGACAGATGCAGGGGATGATCCGAAGTTAAAGGATCAGTATAATGAGCTGGTTGAGAGAACAAGGATGCTCACAGAGGAGCTTTCAAAGATGAAAAAGGCCGGTGAAACTCCCATTTCGAAGGATGTACCCGTAATGGTCAACAATGTCCAGGTGCTTCTTCAGGGTAAGAGCTCATATACCTTTGTAGACGTGCTTGATTTTTATCCGTTTAATACATCGGCATTACTTGGCTCGAGGATCGTATGTAAAAGAAACGGGACAGAAGCCGATTTCTTTACCCCTGTAGCGGACGGGGATATGTTAGAGCTTTTCTGGGAATAAACAACGGAGGACCAAAAGAGTGGAATTTTGCAGTATAGCGAGCGGCAGCAGCGGTAACTGTATATTTGTGGGGACCGATGAAGCCAATATCCTGATCGATGCGGGGATCAGTGCCAAAAAGATCTGTGAAGGTTTAAAAGGTATAGATATCGACCCTTCCGATATAGACGGGATATTTGTAACGCACGAGCATATAGATCATATACAGGGTATATCGACTTTTGTAAAAAAATACCCTATGGAGATATTCGGTACGAAAAAAACATTAAAGGCTTTACAATCAAAGTTTGACGGGGATTTCGGGGACAGTGTGTTCACGGAAATCGTTCCGGATATTGACTTTTATTTTAAAGATGCTATAATACATCCGTTTGCTGTTTCACATGATGCGGCCGATCCGGTAGGGTATCGTATCGAATCCGACGGCAAAAGATTTGCCATAGCTACTGATATGGGATTCTTTGATGACAGGATAGTAAACTGCCTTAAAGACCTTGACGCCATATGCCTTGAAGCCAATCATGACATCAATATGCTTATGGTGGGAAAATACCCGTATAACCTTAAACAGAGAGTATCGGGACCTAAGGGACATCTGTCAAATGATTCGGCAGCAGACCTTCTTTGCAGGATATTCAGTGAAAGACTTAAATATATATTGCTGATACATCTCAGTAAGGATAACAATTACGCCGAACTGGCATATGAAACAGTAAGAGCTGAGCTGCTCACAAGATGCTGTAACAGTCCTGTGACACTTGATGTAGCGGGAAGAAATACAGCTTCCGATATTTATAGCATTATATAGGAAAAAAATATTAAAAAGAGAAATATTACAATAAAATATTACAAAGTTTTTAAAGATGTAACATTCATGTCATATTTATGTAACAATTGTATTTTATATTATATTCATAAGATGACATGAAGGGAGATGAAAGTAATAGAACAATCAATATAACAGGAGGACGTTAAGATGCAAAAGGTAGTTATCACCGTAGTAGGAAAGGACAAGGTTGGTATCATGGCTAAGGTCTGTACATACCTTGCAGATAACGGGATAAACATTCTTGACATTTCACAGACAATAGTATCCGGATATTTCAATATGATGATGATCGCCGATATGGGAGAAAAGATCGCTGAATTTGAAAAGGTTAAATCCGAGCTAGATGAAATGGGTAATTCCATAGGAGTACAGATACGTCTTCAGAGAGAAGAAATATTTGCAATGATGCACAGGATCTGATAGTACGGGAAAAAGTTTTAAGGAGAGTTTCAAGTTATGATTAATATATCTGAAGTTATAGAAACAAATGATATGATCCAGCATGAAAACCTCGATGTACGTACTATCACAATGGGTATAAGCCTGTTTGACTGTATGGACAGTTCGCTGGATAATTGCAGTACAAAGATCTATGATAAAATATGTAAAAAAGCCGGTAAGCTTGTTGAAACAGGTGAACATATCTCAAAAAGCTACGGTATCCCGGTAGTAAATAAGCGTATTTCGGTAACTCCGATCGCTACCGTCGGTTCATCAGCATGTAAAACTGAGGAAGACTATGTAAAGCTTGCCATGACACTTGATAAGGCGGCCGAAAACGTGGGCGTTAATCTTATCGGCGGTTATTCGGCTATGCTGGCTAAGGGCAATACCGAAAAGGAAGTTATATTCCTTAATTCCATTCCGGAAGCTTTAAAGGTTACTTCACGCGTATGCAGTTCCGTAAATGTGGGATCTTCCAGAACCGGTATCAATATGGATGCTGTAAGACGTATGGGAGATATTGTGCTTGAGACAGCAAGAAGATCACACGGTACTGAAAGCTTAGGTGCTGCAAAGCTTGTTGTTTTCTGCAATGCACCCGATGATAATCCTTTTATGGCAGGAGCGTTCCACGGTATCACAGAGGGAGAGTCTGTCATTAACGTAGGTGTAAGCGGTCCGGGTGTTGTAAAGAAGGCACTTGAAGCTGCAAGAGGAGCTGACTTTGAAGTACTCTGCGAGACTATAAAGAAAACTGCGTTTAAGATAACACGTGTAGGACAGCTTGTAGCACGTGAGGCAGCATCCATGCTGAATGTCCCCTTCGGTATCGTTGATCTTTCACTGGCACCTACTCCGGCTATCGGAGACAGCGTGGCAGAGATATTACAGGAAATAGGTCTGGAATATCCCGGTGCACCCGGTACCACAGCAGCTCTCGCATTGCTTAACGACCAGGTTAAGAAGGGCGGAGTAATGGCAAGCTCATATGTGGGCGGTTTAAGCGGTGCATTTATCCCTGTAAGCGAAGATCAGGGCATGATCGACGCAGTGGAAGCAGGTGCGCTTACACTTGAAAAGCTTGAAGCTATGACCTGTGTATGTTCTGTAGGACTTGACATGATAGCCATCCCGGGTGATACACCCGCCGAATCCGTAGCGGGTATCATTGCGGATGAAATGGCTATAGGTATGATTAATAATAAGACTACTGCAGTAAGACTTATCCCCGCTATCGGAAAAACAGTGGGAGATACTCTTAATTTCGGCGGTCTGTTCGGCTATGCTCCGGTAATGCCCGTAAACAGATTCTCTTGCGAGAAGTTTGTTAACCGCGGTGGCAGGATACCTGCACCGATACATAGCTTTAAGAATTGATTTTATGAGGATGGAAAATGAGTGATTTTGATGACGATGATCTTGAGTTTGATGAAGATCTCCCGGAACTTGAGCTCGACGATCTTGACAGTATAGGTGCGTCGGAGGGCGGAAGATCATATCACAGAAACGAGATCACGAAATATGAGCAGATAGATGATCCGGGTGATGTAAGTGACATCGATGCTCTTATAGAATACGAGGCCATGCGTGCTCTTGATATAGAAGGCGAAGAGTCCGGTTCCGGAGAGCTACTTTTATATGACGGAGATGACGCCGAGTATTTTGATTATACCGATGATGATTTCGAGGAAGATATGAAAAAGACAAAGAAAAAAGGCGGTAAAAAGGCCTTAAAGATCATACTCGGTATTGTGATATTTATTTTGGCTGCCGCTGCGTTTTTGGTATTTACAAAACCCGGCAGAAAGATAGCATACCGTATCGCAGCTATCTGGGCACACGGACAGATGAACCAGGATACGGATGAAGATACGATACTGGTTGACAATTCCGGTGAAACAAGTGCAAGTATTACCGGAACAGAAACAGATCCATCCGCGACCACAAAAGATCCTACCGATATACAGGATATACCTGATGATCTTGTGATCGATCCGGTTGAAGATAATACTGAAGTTATAAAGCTTCCCAGATCCGAAGATTATGTAAGGACATATCTGTTGTTCGGTGTGGAAAGTATATATGTGGATGCTGACGGAAATATTAAGTTTGATACGAGCAGTGTTGGAAATACCGATGCGATCATACTGCTTTCTGTAAATACAAAGGATAATACCATTAAGCTTACTTCACTGCTTAGAGATACTTATGTGGAGATACCAGGAGTTAAAGAAAGCGTGGACGGTATCCCTTACGGCAATAAGATCAACTCTGTATATGCCACAGGTTACAGGACCGGTGAGACCACAGAGGAGAAGAAAAAGAATGGTGCAGAGCTTCTTATGAAGGTCATTGAAAACACCTATGATATAGATATAACCGGTTATGCATTTGTTAATTTCTCAAGCTTCGAAAAGATCATCGACAGGCTTGGCGGTATAGACCTTCAGCTTGGTGAGAAGGAAGCTGCGTATTTACGTACTACCAACTATATATCCAAAGAACAGTACAGGACTGTTCAGGCGGGCTGGAACCACATGAACGGTAACCAGGTACTTGGATACTGCCGTGTAAGAAAGGAAGTTACACTCGGGGGCGCAAGCAACGATTATGGAAGAACACAGAGACACAGACGCGTGATCAATTCGGTTGTACAGCAGTATAAGAGCCTGAGCCTTACCAGCATGTATTCCGTACTTAAGGACTGTCTGGGATATATCAATACCAATCTTACGGTAGACCAGTTGGCCGAACTATTGGAAAATGTAGTTGAGAATAAGACATTTACCATTAACCAGATGAGACTTCCTGCCGAAGAATTGTTTAAGGACAGCGGGAAAAAAGGAAAATACAACGGATATTCCAATATCACGTATGCAATTGTGCTTGACGGTTACTTAGAGCAGAATATCAAAAAACTTCATCAGTTTGTATTTTTAGATGAAGAGGATCCTGCCTGACCCCGTGTTTTAAGGAGTTTTAAATGGAAGAGAATAAAGATGAATTGGTATCTGTGGAAAAAGAAACAGATACCATGGAGGATACTGCGGTAGTTTCACAGGGCAAAAATGATATTGCCGATCAAAATGAACTTGAATCGGAAAATGATTTTGCCGATGAGCTTCTCGAGATGGAACATGAGGAGGCTGACAATGCTATTATCGAAGGTCTGGGGGATTCAATAAACAGACAGGTTGAGCTTGAAATGACTCCCTTGGTACCCGACAGCCCATCAGATGCTCCGGAAGGACCTGAGGGCGGAGAGCCTGCTTCAGAGGAAAAGAAAGAGAAAAAAGGAGTTTTAGGTTTTCTTGCCAAGATCCCGAAATGGATATATATCATGGCAGGGATCGCGTTGTTTATAATACTCCTCGTGGTATTCTTAAATATCAGCGGACTTGGAGTAAAGCTTATCAGCTGGTTCATAGACAGTAATGTAAATCATGAGGCGATAGATGCAAATGTGGCTCCGGAGCCCACACTTCCGGAAGAAGATCTTGATAAGTTTAAGGATCTGCTCACGCCTATACCGACACAGGTCACCACACCCACTCCCGAGCCAACACAGGCACCTAAGATGTTTGATAAAAAGATAATGAACATCCTGCTGCTCGGTGTTGAAAATATCGATCCGGTCACGGGACAGAGCCTTACCGGAAAAACATCCAGCAGAGGTAGGACGGACCTTATAGTTTTACTTACGATCAACAGCGAAGATAAGACAGTTAAACTTACTTCATTTATGCGTGACAGTTATGTAAGCATTCCGGGTAAAGAAAATAACAGAATAAATGCTGCTTATGCTAAGGGGGGTGTTGCACTGTTATATGATACGTTGGAGGCAAACTTCGGTATAGTTCCGGATCA
>JAFZJK010000198.1 GCA_017553965.1 Lachnospiraceae bacterium
AATGCTTTAAGGCAGGCATCAAGAAGGGCGATACCGTGTATATGTATGTTGGCGCACCGGTATCCGCTATCCTGTACAAATGCAAGGTGACGGAGGTGAATATCCGTAAACGCTCCATCATGAGTACCTTTTATCCCTGATCCGGTTTTGAGATAATGGTGATTATCTATAAACTTGAAAAAGTGTGTTCACACTTTTTCAAGTTTACACACAGGAGGTACACCATGAATGAAACCAAACTTGCTACCCAGACTGTCCGGATCCAGTACTGGACTGAAGTGATCCATGACCGCAACCAAAGCGGTCTAACCGTAGCCGACTACTGTGATACTCACGGCCTTTCCTATAATGCCTACTATTACTGGCTGAGAAAGCTCCGTAGAAGTGCACTTGAATCATCCGGGATCGACTTTGTCGAGTTGCCTGATCCTGTGAAAACTGTTACACAAGATAGTAAAACTGACTTTGATACTGAAGCGATGCTGGAAATCGGAAGTGTGAACATAGCGATCAATTCACACACATCCAAAGCACTGCTCAGGGCTATCCTGGAGGTGGCACAGGATGTTAAATGATGCCTCAGGTTTCCAAAAGGTCATCATAGCAGCCGGTTATACAGACCTCAGACGAGGTATCGACGGTCTGGCCACGATCATCCGCTACAAGTATCAGCTTGATCCTTACAGCAAAAACACGCTTTTCCTGTTCTGCGGGAAAAGAACTGACAGGATCAAGGGACTGCTCTGGGAAGGAGATGGTTTTCTCCTCCTCTATAAGAGACTTGACATGGGTGCATTTCGGTGGCCTCGAACAGCTGAGGAAGCACTCAGTATCACGGAAGATCAGTATCGTATGCTCATGCAGGGATTCGAGATCGTTGCAAAGCATCCGATCCATGAGATCCCACCACCATCCGAGCCTGTATAGATGCTGTTGTTATGAATTTCTTTTGTGCAAAGCGCAGAAATTTCAGGGTCTTTTCCGCATATCGTCTCACTGCATCTATGAGGATCAGGCACTCGCTCACAGTGCTTACCAAAACGGCTGGTGTCGCATTGTATAGCACCGGGATTCTTTCATTTCACTCAAAAAGCCTTTGTCACAGAACCTGTTGCAGGGCTTTATGGGGCGAATGATCCATAGGCAGAATGACGAATGGCTCTGCCTCACAGATTTGCCACGATCGGTGCTTTATAGTATAATAGTCCTATCAAAACAAGGGGCATTATACATGAAGACCAACTTTACCATTGAAAATCTCGAAAAACTTGATCACAAAGATCTTGTCAAACTTGTTCTTGCCCAGCAGGAGGAACTCGAAAAACTTGACAGACGGCTCCAGCATTTCATGGAAGAAGTGGCGGATGCCGATCGTCGCCTTTTCGGAAGATCCAGCGAGAAGTTCATGGTAGAAGGTCAGCTTTCCTTTTTTGAATCCGGGGATCTGGCTTACTTTAACGAAGCGGAAGCAGTATGTGACGAAGATTCACAGGCGAACCCTGTCCTTTCCGTCAAGCATACACGCCCCTCCGGAAAGAAGGCCGTAGATCTCAGCAAGCTCGAAGTAGTAAAGGAAACCCACTATGATATGAGCGATGAGGAAGTGGCAGAAGCATTCGGTGAAGAAGGCTTCAAACGTCTTCCTGACGAGATCATCAAACGGTATTACTTTGTCCCTTCGAAGATCGGTATCGAGGAGATCCATGTAGGAGTCTACGCCGGAAAGAAAACCGATACGATCATCAAAGCAAAGTATCCTGCCTATCTGATGCGCAACAGCCTGGTCTCCCCCTCTTTGGAAGCCGGTATCATGAACGCAAAGTTTGTCAACGCGGTTCCTTTTTACAGGATCGAAAAGCAGATGCAGGCTGACGGGATCAATATCACCCGTGCTGAGATGGCCCGCTGGACCATTGCCAGTGCCGACAGATACCTTTCTGTCTTTCATCGTTTCCTGAAGGAACGGATGTACGCCTATCATGTGTTACATGCAGATGAGACTCCGGTTCTGGTGAACAAGGATGACAGACCAGCCGGCTCCAAGAGCTACATGTGGGTCTATAAAACCGGCAGAATGTATGAGCATCCGATCGTCCTCTATGAATACCAGAAGACGCGGAATGCCAGTCATCCCAGAGAGTTCCTGAAGAACTTTTCCGGGGTATGTGTAACGGATGGCTATCAGGTCTACCATACCATTGAAAAGGAACGGGATGACCTGAAGATCGCCGGATGCTGGGCACATGCAAGGCGCAGATATGACGAGGCTCTGAAAGCCATGTCTGCCGGCGATCGGAAAAAGAGCCTCGCATACAAGGCCCTGTCCATGATCCAGGCCATCTATAAGGTTGACGGAACGCTTCAGGATCTTCCCGCGGAAGAGCGAAGGGAAAAACGTCAGCAGCTCGTAAAACCTCTCACCGAGGCTTACTTTGCGTGGTGTCACGAGAATGCCCTTAAAGTCTCTGAAAAAAGCAAGACCGGAAAGGGTATTTCCTACTCCCTTAATCAGGAGGAATACCTAAAAGTCTTTCTAGATGATCCTGATGTTTCGCTAGATAATAACAGCGCTGAGCAGTCGATCCGCAGTTTCTGTATCGGAAAGAAAAACTTTGTTATGATCGACACCCTGTCAGGTGCAGATGCCAGTGCAATCGTCTACAGCATTGTAGAAACAGCCAAGGCAAACAACCTGAATGTGTACGAGTATATGAAACATCTGTTGACGGTGATCCCGGAACACATGGATGATACCGACAACAACTTCTGTGAACAGCTTCTTCCCTGGTCTGAAGCGCTTCCGGAAAGCTGTCACAAGAAAAAGTAAAACCCGGCCGCCGAAAGGCGGCCTTAATCCGTCAAGGTACTCATGATGGAGCGTTTACCTTGTTTCGGGTTTGAGATAATGGAGATTATCTATAAACTCCAGGGTACACTAAGCTTTACACTATGGTTTTTCTTGATGTTTTGGCGTATGAACGATATAATAATTTTATAGTTTCCTGTTAGAAGTATTGATATGCATTTAATGATGTTTTTTGTTCAATGAAAGTATCAGGAATAATTATGGGGGACAGTTGATTCTCTGTCTGGAAAACAATAAACAGACGAAATAGTTTAAATCATAATCGAGAAAACTGAAAGCTTACGCGTTTAGGGGATCAGTAAGGGGAACAAAAAATGATTGGCTTTTGTCTATTATTTGGGTATAATGTGCGGGTTAGAACATAAAGGATGATGATTCACTGATTTTTACAAATCTTTGAAATAAAGCTGATGAAAGGTATTGGCTTTATCTCATCACGAAAGGAATACATAAAGATGCAGATTATAGAAGCTTTCAAAGGAAAGACATTGGTTATTACCGGAGGAACCGGAAGTTTCGGTTCTACCGTGTTGAAGCACTTTTTGACGTCGGACATCGGGGAGATACGTATTGTCTCTCGTGATGAAAAGAAGCAGGACTGGATGCGCCATACCTTACAGGCACAGTATCCGGAATACTGTTCAAAGGTTCGTTTTTATATCGGTGATGTTCGAAACATTGACTCTGTTCGTGATGTAATGTATGGAGCAAATTATGTGTTCCATGCAGCGGCTTTGAAGGAAGTTCCTTCCTGTGAGTTCTTCCCGATGGAAGCGGTCAGGACCAATATCATCGGTACCGATAACGTGATTACCGCTGCGGTTGAGAATCGTGTGGAACGTGTTGTATTCCTTTCTACTGATAAGGCTGCATATCCGATCAACACCATGGGCATGACCAAGGCCGTTGGTGAGAAGGTGGTTCAGGCTCGTGCACAGCAGGCCTTTGACCGCAGCGGAACTGTGTTGGCATGTACTAGATATGGTAATGTCATGTGTTCCCGCGGATCGGTGATTCCACTCTTTATTGATCAGATTAAGAGAAAGGCTCCGATCACTATTACAGATCCTAACATGACTCGTTTTCTTATGAATCTTGATGAAGCAGTAGATTTGGTTGCCTTTGCATTTGAGCATGCAGAACCCGGCGACCTCTTCATTCAGAAAGCAGATGCCTCTTCCATCGGGGATCTTGCAGATGGTGTCATGAAGGTATTCGGTGAGACTGAAAAGAAGATTATTGGTAGCCGTCATGGCGAGAAGCTTTATGAGACACTTATGACCCGGGAAGAAAGACTTCGTAGTATGGATATGGGACATTACTTCCGCATCGCTCCCGATGCCCGC
>JAFZJK010000199.1 GCA_017553965.1 Lachnospiraceae bacterium
ATGGAGGAGCCACCTTGCTGAAGAATACAGTTGAGCAATCATACGTTGAGAAACTGCGCTCCCTTCTCAAATTCGGTGCGAACAGCCGGAGATATAAAGATATATATGACATGTTTTATCTCAAGGATGTTGTTGATTTTGAAAAGATGAGAGAAATGATGGGTCTGCTGGTTTTTAATGATCAAGGAATGTTTGAAAACTCAATGGATGATATTATCAGGCGGATTAGAAAAGTATTCAAAGATGAGCAGTATCTTAAGCGTGTGTCCGGCTCCAGACAGAGATGGATAGACGGAGATATTCATGAGATAACCGATGGTATTATGGCTTATCTTGAAAAACTTGATGTTATTTAACCCGTTCGATGACGATTTTGGCGTTGGATTCTAGTGTAGTGTAATGCCGTAACCCTTGCAAATCGAAATATTTTAGAAAAAACTGAGGTACCCCTTGAGGTACCCGGGAGGTGTTGACGCTGTAAACCTCCTATTTTCAAGATTTCCCGGGGCGCAAGACGTCCGGGGGACGTCTGCTTTGCGCCGACCGAAGCGGAGCGGAGACAGAGAAACGGGTTCAAATCCCGTCTACTCCAATAAAAGCTCGCTTATAATAGCGAGCTTTCAGACTGTAGACAAAGTCAGGGGTATACCCTGGCTTTATCTTTTGAAAGGAAACCATCGGCTGACGCCGATGCCTTTTATTAGAAGGCACCAAAGGCGCATAATACTTCTTTCCTGCTTGTTTAAAGGATATCTGCCAGGAGATGGTTGTCAACTCTGCGCAGAGCGCACCGCAAAGCGGCTACGGAGTTGACCACCATCTCCATGGCAGATAAAATTGTAGCCAAGCAGGAAGGAAGAAAAAGTGTGCTGACTCAATCAGCCTTACTTTAATGACGAGGGCTTCCGGGAGCGCAGCGGACGGAAGGCTTCCTTTTTCAAAAAAAGTTACTCAACGCCTTGGTTTTACTGGATTTTCTCCTTGTTTTTATGATATAATTATTATAGATTTCAAAGGGGGATTCGCTTTTATGATGACACAGAATACTGATAAAAAACGAGGACAGATCCAACTGTTTTGTATGGATGACCTAGTTCCAAAAGACCACCTGTTGCGCCTTATTGATAGAGCAATAGACTGGTCTTTTATTTATGATCTTGTCGAAGAGAAGTATAGTCCTGATAATGGTCGACCAAGCATTGATCCCGTTATTCTTATTAAGATTCCCCTTATCCAGTATTTATACGGTATTAAGAGTATGCGCCAGACAATAAAAGAGATTGAAGTCAATGTTGCCTATAGATGGTTCCTTGGTTTAGAGATGTATGACCCGGTGCCTCACTTCTCCACGTTCGGAAAGAACTACACCAGAAGATTTAAGAATACAGACCTTTTCGAACAGATATTTTCTAAGATTCTGGAAGATTGCTATAAGTGGAAGTTCGTTGATCCGAGTGAAGTTTTTGTTGATTCTACGCACATAAAAGCAAGGGCTAATAATAAAAAGATGCGTAAATATATTGCCAAGGAAGAGACACTATTCTATGAAAACCTTCTAAAGAAAGAGATTAATCAGGACAGGGTAGATCATGGGAAAAAACCGCTAAAAGAACGAGATGATGATTCCGACAACGATCCGTCAGCCGGTGGTAGCGGCGGGGGACACGAGATCAAAGAGAGTACCTCCGACCCGGACAGCGGATGGTTCCATAAAGGAGAACATAAACAGGTCTTTGCCTATGCAGTAGAAACTGCCTGTGATAAGAATGGTTGGATATTAGGTTATACGGTCAGTCCGGGAAATCAGCATGACAGCAGGACATTCAAAGGAATATACGACAAGATAAAGGATATCGGAATAGAAACACTGATAGCTGATGCCGGATATAAAACACCCGCTATCGCAAAGCTTCTGATGGATGATGGTATCAAACCACTCTTTCCGTACAAGCGGCCTATGACCAAAGAAGGTTTTTTCAAAAAGTATGAGTATGTTTACGATGAATACTATGATTGCTATATATGCCCGAACGATCAAGTGTTGAAGTACTGCACAACAAACCGGGATGGTTATAGGGAGTATAAAAGCTGTAAGACGATCTGTGCCGAATGTCCTTACCTAAGCCAATGTACAGAAAGCAAAGACCATGTAAAACTAATAACCCGACATATCTGGGAAGGCTACATGGAAGCTTGCGAAGATATCCGGCATACGATTGGAATGAACGAGCTATATAAGCTAAGAAAAGAAACCATTGAACGACTATTCGGAACGGCGAAAGAGAATCATGGTTTCAGATATACGCAGATGTATGGCAAAGCACGAATGGAGATGAAGGTCGGGCTAACTTATGCGTGTCTAAACCTGAAAAAACTCGCAAAAATGCTACAAAGAAAGGGAGTAATAGGATCCCTATTCCATCGATTTTTTGCTGATTTTGCAATCGCATAATAAAAAACCTTGAAAAATAGAAAAGCAGGAGGTGAAACGCCCGTTTCACGACCTGCTTTGTCTACAGTCTGAGAGGTTACGAACATTTAGTTCGTAACCTCTTTTATTTACGCTTTTTAATTATATTCTCCACAACCCTCAAATCCTCCGGCGTGGTGACCTTCACAT
>JAFZJK010000200.1 GCA_017553965.1 Lachnospiraceae bacterium
CGAGATCGAGTCGGTACTTATGGAGCTTCCTTATGTATTAGAGTGTGCCGTTACCGCAGCTCCTGACCCTGTAAGAGGACAGGTAGTAAAGGCTACCATCGTGCTTACCAAGGGCAAGGAAGGTTCCGATGAACTGAAGAAGGAGATCCAGACATACGTAAAAGAGCATACAGCACCCTACAAGTATCCTCGTATCGTAGAGTTTGTTGACGACCTTCCTAAGACCATAAGCGGTAAGATCCGCAGAAACGTACTTAGAGAAAATTCCAATAAATAATACTAAGGTGTGTTTTATGAGCAAGATTAAAAGTATAAGTATTACACCGGCTGCATGTGCAGTTGACCTTTCGGACGGAAGCGAGAGAGGCTTTTATGTCGATCAGGATTATATTTTGAGAAAACTTGGAAGACCTCACAGGGCTGTTAATATCATGTATTGTTATTACCCTAATGACGAAGCATGGCCTAAACGTGCTCAGGATGCGTATAAGGACATGGAAGTAGGGTTTGCCTGGGCATATCCGTATGATAATTATTTTCCTTATCTGGGTGGAATAAACGGTAATACAGAGGGTGAACCGTTTACATGTATGAGAGATATACGCCGCCACGGTCAGGATGTAATACTTACACTTACCTGCGATCCTAAGATCACTGATGAACATATCATAGGTATAGCTAAAGATTTAAAACCCTTTGGCAGGATGATGCTAAGGCTCAATCATGAGTGTACAGGTAACTGGTTTTCATTTAATAAGAGAGCAAACTATCAGGAAATTGCTGATTTTTATGTACGATTCAGTAAGATAGTAAAGAAATATGCTCCAAATGTTTCGATGATACTGTGCGCAGGTGCAGCCGATAATAAAAAATCGGAAAAGATAGAGAGAGAAGACGAATTTATTGAAGCTTTCAATGCCACTGATATATGGTCGATCGACAAATATATAGCTCTTAACTGGGGCTGGCCTTATGAAGTGGCTGAAAAGACAAATACCAAGCATATGAGAAATTCGGGTGATGCAGTTTATGCATGTGCCAAGAAAACCTTTGACAGACTGGTTAAAATTACAGGCAAACGCAAACCCATGGTAATGTCCGAGCTTAATGCGGACGGTGATGTAACCGGACCTTATGCTCAGGCAAACATCATGAGACATTTTGCAAATCTCGTAAAGAACGATAAAGAAAAGTGGTTTTCAGCTTTTTGTTTCTATCAATTTAGGGATGACGGAAGACTCGGACTTGAGATAACCGATCCTAATAATGCAAATGTAGGTGTTGAACAGCCGGTAATGGCTGCATATAAGGATATCATCCATGATGATTTCTTTAAACCCGGGATAAAGGAAGGTAAGAATGTAAAATTACCTTTAGCTTTACGTTGGGGTGGCTCGGAAGATGCTGAAGGAGTATCGATCGAGCTTGACTTTGAAGCAGATCCGGTATTTGCCGAAGCTAATTTTACCGGAAGTCTCGAAAATGCCAATCTTATGATGGAGCTTAACGGAATGTGGTTTTATAAGGCTCCGGGTGTTAAGTTCGTTGATTTCATGCCTGCATTCTTTAACAAAAGGCTTAAAGGACCGCAAAAACTGAAGCTTAATATCTTTGCACCGCCTGCCACGGGAGAAAACGATCCCAAGCAGGGCAAGGGCTGGGATACCGATTACTATTATGAATTAAAAGAATTACCGGATATCAGGATAAGATACGATAAAATATGCTGATAGTCGCATTTGAACAGCGTTCTCATATAGAACGCTGTTTTTTTCAACTGTCAAAAGCTTCTAAAGTAGTATTCGCAGATTGACACCACCCCGAAAAAGTAGTAAAATCAAAGGTTGTAAGGCACATTTAATGTTTTTTGAAAAATAGTATAAGTAGAGGAAAGGTGCGAGATATGGAGCAACAGTTTTTGGTTGATAGTGTTGAGAAGCTCGAAGAGCTGATCGCAAGAGTACGCAAGGCTCAGGAAAAGTTTGCGGAGTATCCCCAGGAGAAGGTCGACGAGATCTTTAGAGCAGCTGCATCTGCAGCATGTGCAGCAAGACTTCCTCTTGCTAAAATGGCAGTGGAAGAGACGGGCATGGGCTGTGTTGAAGATAAGGTAATAAAGAACAGTTTTGCTTCCGAGTACATATACAATGCTTATAAGGATGCAAAGACATGCGGTGTTATCGAGGAGGATAAAGCAGCCGGTATACAGAAGATAGCCGAGTCAATCGGTTTGGTAGCTGCCGTTATACCTACCACAAACCCTACATCTACATCAATATTTAAGACTCTTATATGTTTAAAGACCAGGAACGGTATTATCATAAGCCCTCACCCGAGAGCAAAGAAATCCACCATAGAAGCTGCCAAGATCGTGTTAGAAGCAGCTGTTAAGGCCGGAGCTCCCGAAGGTATCATCGGCTGGATAGATGTTCCTTCACTTGATATGACAAATCTTATCATGAAGTCGGCAGACATTATCCTGGCTACCGGTGGTCCCGGTATGGTTAAGGCTGCTTATTCTTCAGGTAAGCCCGCACTCGGTGTTGGTGCAGGTAATACACCTGCCATCATCGATACAAGTGCGGATATAGTACTTGCAGTTAATTCGATAATGCATTCAAAGACCTTTGATAACGGTATGATCTGCGCTTCAGAGCAGTCAGTTATAGTTCTTAAAGACATATATGATGAGGTTAAAAAGGAATTTGCGTACAGAGGTGCATACTTCCTTAACCCCGAAGAGACAGAAAAGGTACGTAAGACCATAATCATTAACGGTTCACTTAATGCAAAGATAGTTGGTCAGACAGCATATAAGATTGCAGAGCTTGCAGGTTTAAGTGTACCTGAGTCAGCCAAAGTGCTTATAGGTGAAGTTGAGTCAGTAGAGCTTTCGGAAGAGTTTGCACATGAAAAGCTTAGTCCTGTACTTGCTATGTACAAGGCTGAAGATATAGAGGATGCATTCGCTAAGGCTGAAAGACTTATAGCTGACGGCGGATACGGACATACCTCATCAATCTATATTGATACAGAAAAGAGACAGGATGTCTTTAATGAGTTCAAAGAGCGCATGAAGACCTGCCGTATAGTAGTTAACACTCCTTCGTCACACGGCGGTATCGGAGATCTTTACAACTTCAAATTATTACCATCACTTACACTCGGGTGCGGTACATGGGGCGGTAACTCAGTAAGTGAGAATGTAGGCGTAAAACATCTCTTGAATATCAAGACAGTGGCTATAAGGAGGGAGAACATGCTTTGGTTCAGAGTTCCTGAGAAGGTATATATAAAGAAGGGCTGTACGGCTCTGGCTCTTGAAGAGTTAAAGACAGACCTTAATAAGAAAAGAGCATTCATCGTTACAGACAGCTTCCTGTTTAAGTCGGGTATGTGTAAGCCTGTAACCGATAAGCTTGATAGTCTGGGCATAGTACATACCACATTCAGTGATGTAGAGCCCAATCCTACATTAAGAAGCGCTAAAGCCGGTGCAGAGCTTATGAAGAGCTTTGAGCCTGATACCATCATTGCCATAGGCGGCGGTTCGGCAATGGATGCGGCTAAGATCATGTGGCTGCTCTACGAGCATCCCGAAGCAGATTTCGCTGACATGGCTATGCGATTCGTAGATATCAGAAAGAGAATATATAAGTTCCCTCATATGGGAGATAAGGCATATTTCGTAGCTATCCCCACATCTGCAGGTACAGGTTCTGAGGTTACACCTTTTGCCGTTATAACAGACGAGTCAAACGGTATCAAGTATCCTTTGGCTGATTACGAACTGTTACCTAAAATGGCGATAGTAGATGCTGATTTCCAGATGACA
>JAFZJK010000201.1 GCA_017553965.1 Lachnospiraceae bacterium
CAAAATACTGTATAGCATTTATGGTAGAAACAAAAAAATAATGGTTGACATTTTGAGTTCTTTCCTATAAACTTGTAGCAGTCAGTTAGATGAATATTTAACAGGTTTTTAGGAGGATATTATGAAACATATTAAGACTGTAGAGACACGCAATCTTTGCGAGAGCGCAAAGAAGGGCGGATGCGGCGAGTGCCAGACTTCATGTCAGTCAGCATGCAAGACCAGCTGCGGTATCGCTAACCAGAAGTGCGAGAAGAGCGATAAGAAAAACTAAAACAATGAAAGTATCGCCTCGTAGTGAGGCGATATTTTTATGTCACTGAAGGGAATAACATCTATTATTAGGCTTCCCCTTGAGGGGAAGCTGTCTGCGAAGCAGACTGATGAGGTGTCTATATTGAAAGGCAGGCATGTTACAGATACACAATAAAAGCCTGCAGCAAGGAACGAAATATGATACATCAATATAAAGCCGGCGGGATGAATATAGTACTTGACGTATGTTCAGGTTCGGTCCATGCAGTGGACGACGTGACATATGATATGATAGCCGTATATGAAGATATAAATAATGAAGCTTCTGATATAGATAAGGAAAAAGTATTTGAGGAGCTTAAGGAGAAATACGGGACTCCCATGGAGGAACTTTCGGAGATCTATGACGAGATAACCGAGCTTAAAGATGCAGGTAAGCTTTTTGTGGAAGACACCTACGAAGATATGGCGGGAGAGCTTAAGGCAAGGACAAGCGGTGTGGTTAAGGCACTGTGCCTTCATGTAGCTCATACCTGTAACCTTAACTGTTCATACTGCTTTGCAAGCCAGGGAAAGTTCCATGGTGAAAGGGCTCTTATGAGTGCTGAGGTCGGAAAAAGAGCTATGGATTTCCTGGTAGAAAACTCAGGTACCAGACATAATCTGGAGGTTGATTTCTTCGGCGGCGAACCGCTGATGAATTTTGATGTGGTTAAGGAAGTGGTTGAGTACGCCAGAAGCATAGAAAAGCAGCATAATAAGAATTTCCGTTTTACACTTACTACAAACGGTGTGCTTATAGATGATGACGTAATAGAGTATGCCAATAAGGAAATGAGCAATGTAGTCCTTTCGCTGGATGGCCGCAAGGAAGTACATGACAGATTTCGTGTGGACTATGCGGGAAACGGAAGCTGGGAAAAGATAGTACCCAAATTCCAGAAGCTGGTTAAGCAGCGTGGCGGAAAGAACTATTACATGCGCGGCACCTTTACACATCTTAATCCCGACTTTTTGGAAGATATCAAAGTGATGCTTGACTTAGGATTCAGGGAGCTCAGTATGGAGCCGGTGGTATGTGCAAAGGGCGATCCGATGGCGCTTACCGAGGAAGACCTTTCTATAGTATATGAACAGTATGAGAAGCTGGCAGAGCTGATGCTTCAGAAGGACAAAGAGGGAGATCCGTTTACTTTCTATCATTATATGATAGACCTTAAGGGAGGCCCCTGTATATATAAGAGAATATCCGGCTGCGGTTCGGGTACCGAATACATGGCGGTTACACCCTGGGGAGATCTGTTCCCCTGCCATCAGTTTGTCGGTGATGCCGCATTTAAGCTCGGAGATATCTGGAACGGCGTAACGGCTAAGGATGTACAGGATGATTTCGCATCCTGCAATGTATACGCAAGAGGAGAGTGCAAAAACTGCTGGGCAAGGCTTTACTGTGCAGGCGGTTGTGCAGCAAACGCATATCACGCAACAGGCTCTGTACGCGGGGTGTATGAGTCGGGCTGTAAACTCTTTAAAAAGAGACTCGAATGCGCGATCATGGTTGAGGTAGCAAGAACACTTGGGGAATAATGTGTGCTTAAAAAATAGGAGAAGGATATGAATACACCGATTTATGATTTCGTAAAAGATTACGCATCTAAGAATTCTGTAAGGCTACATATGCCCGGACATAAGGGAAGCAACGGCAGTGAAGGCACAACTGTGGGTTCATGGATGGATCAGGTTTCAAAATATGATATTACCGAAATAGATGGGGCTGATTATCTGTCAGCCCCTTGCGGTATTATTGCAGAGAGTGAAGCAAACGCCGGCAAGCTTTTCGAATGTAATACTTTTTACTCTACGGAAGGGTCCTCTTTATGTATCAGGGCCATGATGTTTCTGGTAAAGAAGTATGCAAAAAAAAGAGGACATGAACCCCTCGTTCTGGCCGGCAGAAATGCGCATGCATCTTTTGTGAATGCGGCAGCACTGCTCGATATTAATGTAGAATGGATAATGCAAAAGGAAAGCGATTCCTATGAAAGCTGTAGTATCACAGGAGAAGATATCGAGAAAGTCATAAAAGGGTATTTGGATACGGAATACCTTATTAAAAAACTGCCCGATGCAGTATATGTTACAAGTCCTGATTATCTCGGAAACATGCTTAACATAAAAGAACTGGCAGATATCTGTCATAAACACGGAATACTTTTGCTGGTGGATAACGCTCACGGTGCATATTTAAAATTCCTTGAAAAGTCACTTCATCCCATTGATCTTGGAGCTGATATCTGCTGTGACTCAGCGCATAAGACACTTCCCGTACTGACGGGAGGAGCATACCTGCATATAGCCGGTGTGGATGCTAAGAACAATATCATTGAACAGGAGATAAAGGATAAACGTAAGTTTTTGGCAGACTATGCCCGTCAGGCTCTTTCAGTATTTGCAACTACCAGTCCATCATATCTTATCCTGCAGTCACTTGATCTGTGTAATGTTTACTTGAATGGGAACAGTGCTATAAGAAAATGCGCGGATAAGGTTGAAGCATTAAAGAAAACACTTAAAGAGAACGGATATGATCTAACCGGCGATGAACCTTTAAAGATAACTGTAAGTTTGTTTGAAAAGGAACCGACTGCAGATTTATGTAACAAACTGATCAGGAAGCTTTCTGATAATGATATTTATGTGGAGTACCATGATAGTGCTCACATTGTTATGATGTTTTCCGGCAGTACTTCTGAAGAAGAGCTTGAGAAAGTACAGAAAGTATTGACCATGTTTGCGGATGAAAACAGGGACGCTTTGAAAGATTTGAATACCGGTAAAAAAGCCGGGGACTCGGATAGTAGAAGAAAAAAAGTCCCTTATAGGTCCATGTCTTTTAAAGATGCCATGATGGCTCCTTCGGAACAGGTAGATGTTGAGAACAGCATAGGCAAGGTGCTGGCGCAGCCGGTACTTAACTGCCCGCCATGTGTACCCTTATATATGTGCGGAGAGGTAATAGGAGAAGATATTAAAAACTACTGTACCGGAAAGGTAACGGTAGTGAAAAAAGGAATAAACTAATGACATTACAACAGCTTACATATCTGGTCACGGTAGCGGAATGCGGGAATATCACCGAGGCGGCGGAAAAACTGTTTATATCTCAGCCAAGTCTAAGTGCCGCTATACAGAATCTTGAAAAAGAAATGGGAGTAAAGGCCTTTGCCAGGTCCAATAAAGGTGTCATAGTCACCAGGGAAGGCGAAGAACTCCTGTCATTTGCAAGACAGCTCTTAGAGCAGGCGGATAATATGAAGGAGCATTTCGGTACCGGAGAGAAACGTGCTCCGAAGTTTTCGGTTTCCTGCCAGCATTACTCTTTTGCGGTAAATGCTTTTGTTGACCTTATAAAGGAATTTGATGCCGACAGCTACGGTTTTATAATCCGCGAAACTCAGACCGGCGAGATAATAGATGACGTGGCGGACAGCAGGAGTGAGATAGGAGTTATATACCTGTCGGAGCATAATGAGGAAATACTGGGAAAGCTGTTTCGAAAAAACAACTTGGAGTTTGAAGAAATCTATGTTGCTAAGCCCCATGTTTTCATATGCGATAAGCATCCTCTGGCAAAGAAGAAGATAATAAAACTCCAAGAACTGACTCCTTACCCGTATCTCGTTTTTGAACAGGGTGAAAGAAACTCATTCTATTTCGCAGAGGAATTCATAAGTATGCTGGATTTCCCCAAAAGTATCCAGGTAAGAGACAGAGCAACTTTGTTTAATCTGGTGATCGGCCTTAACGGCTTTACCGTGAGCTCCGGCGTTATAGACAGGGAACTGAACGGTAGCCACATAATATCCAGACCTCTGGATATCGACTGCAAAATGCGTATTGGCATAATAAAAAAGAAAAATCTGATACTTAGCAGGTATGCCTCATTCTATACAGAGGCTTTAAAGAAACATCTGTCCATAGTTTAAAGCTATGGACTTTTTGCTTTTTTATATATTTTACAAAAGTGTCCTTCTGAGTTATTCTGTTTTCATTCAATCGGCCGAAACCTACTGAGCAAGTAGGTGAATCTAATTAAATGTCAGCAAATTTGAATGATTATGACAAAATGGATTAAAACACAGGAGGAAAGAGAGAATGAGTAAAATATCAACACCACAGAGATATGATTTCGTGGGCAGCTTTTTAAGGCCTCAGAGATTAAAGGATGCAAAGGAAGCATTTAAAGAGGGGAAGATCAGCGAAGAAGTTCTAAACAAAGTGATCGATGAGGAAGTCACAAAGGTTGTGGCTAAGCAGAAGGAATTGGGTTTCCATGTGATAACGGACGGAGAGTTCAGAAGAACCTTCTGGCACCTTGATTTCATGTGGGGATTTGAAGGAGTGGATCACGTACACACCGGAAAGGGAGTACAGTTTAACGGAGTGCTTGCAGTACTTGATGATACCTTTCTTATAGGAAAGATTAAGGCAAAGCCCCATCCATTTGTGGAAGGCTTTAAGTTTTTAAAGCAGTTTGAAGATGAGAATACAGTTGCCAAGTATACGATCCCGGCACCTGCACAGATGTTCCAGCAGATGATAATACCTGTGAACTTTGAGAATACAAGAAAGTTCTATGCTGACAATGACGAGCTGATAAATGATATCGGTAAGGCATATCAGAATGTGATAAGGCAGTTTTATGATGCAGGCTGCCGTAACCTGCAGCTTGATGACTGTACATGGGGAGCAATAGTTGGGGATGCTGCAAAGCAAAGATACAAAGCACTCGGAGTTGACATAGATGAAGTAAAGAAACAGCTGCTTAAGGTAAACAATCTGGCACTTGAAGGAAAGCCCGCGGACATGGTTATCACATCTCATATCTGCAGAGGTAATTATAATTCTGCGTTCTTTACCAGCGGACCTTATGATACGGTAGCTGATTATGTATTTGCAAAGGAGAACGTTGATGCACTTTTCCTTGAGTATGACGATGAACGTTCGGGCGGTTTCAAGCCTTTAAGTAAAGTTTCTTTAGATAAGAAAGTGGTGCTCGGACTTATCACTACAAAGAGACCTGAACTTGAAGATAAAGAGACCGTAATAAAAAGGATCCGTGAGGCGGCAAATTATATACCGCTCGACAGACTGTATTTAAGCCCTCAGTGCGGGTTTGCATCCTGCGAGATAGGAAACAAGCTTACAGAGGAGCAGCAATGGGCAAAGCTTAAGCTTGTAAAAGAGATAGCAGAAGAAGTTTGGGGATAAGCTCTTTTAAATTTATCTGACAAAGTTTGTTTTATACCGATAGCTTGCGACTATTGATTTTTAAGGCATTATATGATACTATAATGCTTGTTTCAGCCAAGTAATATTGGTGATGAAAGCAGATTTTGGAGGACAAAATGAATATCAGTTCAATTCAGTGTCCATCATGCGGAGCGAATCTTAAGCTTGAGAATGTAAACCAGTCGATCATATTTTGTCAGTTCTGCGGTGCTTCAATCCAGCTTGAAACAAATCATAACGAAAGATGCAAAAGCATAACAGGATCAAAGCCAAGATCGCATCATACGAGGCTTATCTTGTAGAAGCTCAGCGTATTTTTAATGAAACGGAAGCATATCTAAACAGTAATGCTGAAGTTGATATCCCGCGTAAATTTAGAAATGATTCGGCTTTAACTTATTTCATAAAAGGCTTAAAGGCCCGAGAGTTTGTTTCACTTGACCAAGCTGTTTTCAGGTACGAAGAGACCATGGGAACAGCGGATAATGATTATGACTTTTAAGGGAACCTGTATATCAGGAGGAATGATTTTTCGTTCCTCCTATTTTTGTTGACCAACACAAAATTTTTTGGTATAATGATAAATTGGTATTTTGTGGAGGTTTTGAAGAATGAAACTTTATAAGAAGGATCCCGAGTTTTATAAGAGGGTATTTAAGCTGGCACTGCCTATAGCTTTCCAGAGTCTGATCACCACAGGCGTAAATATGCTGGATAACATCATGGTAGGTCAGCTGCAGGATGAAAAGATAACAGCAGTAGCTCAGGCAAACGTATTCATAGGAATATATCATATATTATGTATGGGTCTCGGTATGGGAGCATCCGTACTGGTGTCACGTTACTGGGGAATGAAGAACTCCGAAACCGGTGACAAAGAGGCAGCAGGACACGCATTAAAGCAGACGGTAACGCTGATGCTTAGGCTTGCGATGGGCCTGGCAGCTATATTTGCGATCATTACAGCTGTTGCACCGAAGACGATCATGTCGATATACACCGATAACCCGGTAGTAAAAGAGTTTGGAGCAAATTATTTTAAGTATTCGATACCTACTTACTTTTTCTTAGGAGCATCACTTGTTACAACTATCGTTCTTAGAAGTGTGGGACAGGTTAAGCTTCCCATGTTCGTTTCAATAGGTGCGTTCTTTGTAAATATGGGTGCAAACTACACCTTCATATTCGGACATTTTGGTGCAC
>JAFZJK010000202.1 GCA_017553965.1 Lachnospiraceae bacterium
TAAGGATACCTGAACCTGTTAAGCCCACCCGTACATTGAACAATATAGAAGTGCCAACATTTCTGAAAAAATGAAAATTTAAACGTGTAGAAGCCAACATATGGACATTTTTCAGAAAATTTGGTATAATACTTGAGATAATTTTCTGTTTGAAAGGACTGTGTAGGCAGACATGAACAAAGATGTGGGAAAGACACTGGTGCTTATATCACAATTCGGCATTAGCATGATTGTGCCTATTGCGCTGTGTATGTTTTTGGGGATGTTTGTAGCAGACAAGCTGTCTGCGCCTATTATCACGGTTCCTTTCTTTATACTCGGGGCTCTTGCCGGATTTCGAAACGTGTACATTCTTGCCAAGTCTGTATATCAGGATGATAAGAAGAAGGAGCAGGACGATGATAAAAAACATGAGCAGCACCCTTAAGGAGCTGTTCCTTGAAATAGTTATACTGGGCGTTTTGATCCAGGTTATAGGTTTTTTCTTCGTTAAAGACCAAGGCTTGTTCGCCATGGGCTTGTGGATAGGGATTATCTGTTCCCTCGCCATGGCTGCCCATATGGAATGGGCTCTGGTTACCGGTATGGACATGGGAGACAGCGCAAGAGGGCATATTGTCAAGCATTCCATTATCAGGTATGGTGTGGTATTTGTAGTTTTTATTCTTTTGGCATATTTCTTTAAATATGCGGTAGTCCCCGCGTTTCTGGGGATCATGACTTTGAAAGTAGCGGCGTATCTACAGCCGTTTACCCATAAAATTATTCTTAAAGTACAAGGTAATTAGATTCATACTTCGCGCTTTATGAAAACAAAACTAAAAGGGAGGTGAAAATGTGAATAGTATTATTGCTGGTTTTGGCAATGCAGCCATGGGGCAGGGAATGACAGCGGCAGCAGACGTGGACTTTATGATTCACGGAGTTTTTTCTTATCAATTGTTCGGACAGACCGTCTGGATCACTACCACGCATGTGTGTCTGCTTATTGTGCTTTTGATCCTAATTATCTTTATGATATGCGTTAACGTAAAAATGAAGCACGCAGATGAGATTCCCGGAACATTTCAGAATATTGCTGAACTCGCCGTTGAAGCGGTAGACAACATGGTAGGCGCTAATATGGACAAGTATGCTCCGAAGTTCAGGAACTACATCGGAACTATCTTCATGTTCATACTATTCAGCAATATATCAGGTTTGTTGGGACTCAGACCACCTACGGCAGACTATGGTGTTACATTCCCGCTGGGCGTAATGACATTCAGTCTGATACAGTTTAACAACTTTAAATATAACAAGCCTATTGGCGTGTTAAAAGGTTTGTGCGATCCGTGGCCGATATGGGCTCCCATTAACGTGATTGGAGAGGTAGCGGTACCTATTTCGCTGTCCTTGCGTCTATTCGCAAACGTTCTTTCGGGAACAGTTATGATGGCCTTGGTTTACGGCCTATTAGGAGTGATAGCCACAGGCTGGCCGGCGATTCTCCACGTTTATTTCGACCTTTTCTCGGGTGCAATTCAGACGTACGTATTCTGTATGCTGACTATGACCTATATCAGGGACAAGATAGGCGACAACTAATTATTAAAAAGTACAGAAAGATTTATTTTAAGGAGGACAATATTTATGAATATTACAGGACACGATTTAATTTTAGCATGTTCAGCAATTGGAGCAGGTCTTGCGGTTATCGCAGGTATCGGACCTGGTATCGGCCAGGGTATTGCAGCAGGTTATGCAGCTAACGCAGTTGGAAGAAATCCCGGTGCAAAGGGTGACATCACATCTACCATGTTACTTGGTCAGGCGGTTGCAGAGACAACAGGTCTTTATGGTCTTCTTATTGCAATGCTCTTGTTATTCGTTAAGCCTTTAGTTGGATAAGATGCGTCTTTTCAGTAATAATTTTTAAAGAAAAATGAAAGGAGGCTCGAGCGTGAGTAGACTATTTGATCTCGACTTGCAGTTATTAGCGGACTCCGTGTTAACCATGATCGCGGTGCTGGTTCTGTTTGTTCTTGCGTCTTACCTGCTGTTTAACCCGGTAAGAGAGTTTCTTAAGAAACGTCAGGACAAGATTAAGAGCGATATCGACAGTGCGATCGCAGACAAGGAAAGCGCTAAGCAGTTGCGAGAAGAATATGAAGCTAAGCTTAAAGATATCGATAAAGAAGCAGACGAGATATTAAGTGCAGCCCGTAAGAAAGCTCTGGCTAATGAAGCTAAGATTGTAGCTGAAGCCAAGGAAGAGGCTGCAAGGATCATCGCCCGTGCCAATGAAGAAGCTACTCTTGAGAAGAAACGTGCTGTTGATGACGTTAAGAAAGAGATGATCTCTATAGCTTCTGCTATGGCGGCAAAGGTTGTTTCTGCTTCAATAGATACTACCATTCAGGATTCACTGGTAGAAGAGACATTGAAAGAGATGGGTGATAGTACATGGCTAAGCTGATATCTAAAACATATGGTGACGCTTTGTTTGAACTGGCATTAGAGGAGAATCGCATTGACGATTACGTTGCGGAGGTCGACGCAATGCTTACGATTTTCCGTGATAATCCGGAGCTTTCAAAGCTACTGAATCACCCCAAGATAAGTAAAGAAGAGAAGATCACGGTTGTGGGTCAGATTTTTGAAGGCAAGATCAGCAAGGAACTGCTGGGCCTTATCAACATGATCGTTGAGAAGGATCGTAACAATGCCATGGAAGATATTTTCAAATACTTTATTGACAGAGTTAAAGAGTATAAGAATATCGGCGTTGCAAAAGTTACAAGTGCCGTTGAATTATCAGATGCCCAGAAGTCCCAGGTAGAGAAGAGATTACTTGAGACAACCGGATATGTAAAATTTGAGATCAGCTATGATGTTGATAAAGACCTGATCGGCGGAATGGTTATCCGTATCGGTGACAGAGTAGTTGACAGCAGCATCAGAACAAGACTCTATGAACTTACCAAAGAATTGAATAAGATTCAGATGGGATAGGGTCCTGATGTTAATCAGAATAGTTTAGGAAAGTAGGTGGATGCGCTCCATGAATTTAAGACCGGAAGAGATAAGTTCAGTTATAAAGGAACAGGTAAAAAGATATGCTGCGCAGCTTGAAGTATCCGAAGTAGGTACTGTTATTCAGGTTGCCGACGGTATCGCGCGTGTACATGGTCTTGAAAATGCTATGCAGGGCGAGCTGCTTGAATTTCCGGGAGAGATATACGGAATGGTTATGAACCTCGAGGAGGATAACGTTGGTGCCGTTTTACTCGGTGACCATAAGAATATCAACGAGGGAGATACCGTAAAAACAACCGGAAGGGTAGTTGAGGTTCCTGTTGGTGACGCTATGATGGGCCGTGTTGTTAATGCACTGGGCCAGCCCATAGACGGAAAAGGACCTATCGAAACAACTAAGTTTCGTCAGATTGAAAGAGTTGCTCACGGTGTAATCGAAAGAAAATCCGTAGATACACCGCTTCAGACAGGTATTAAGGCTATTGACTCCATGGTTCCCATCGGAAGGGGCCAGAGAGAGCTTATTATCGGCGACAGACAGACCGGTAAGACAGCTATTGCTATTGATACTATCATTAACCAGAAGGGACAGAACGTTAAATGTATCTATGTTGCCATCGGACAGAAGGCTTCTACTGTTGCATCTATTGTTTCTACCCTTGAAGAGTATGGTGCTATGGCTTATACAACAGTTGTTGCTTCTACAGCCAGTGAGCTTGCACCGCTGCAGTATATTGCACCATACGCAGGATGTGCCATCGGAGAGGAATGGATGGAGAACGGAGAGGATGTTCTTGTTATCTATGATGACTTGAGTAAGCATGCTACAGCTTATCGTACACTCTCATTACTTCTTCGTAGACCACCCGGACGTGAGGCATATCCCGGAGACGTATTCTACCTGCACTCCAGACTTTTGGA
>JAFZJK010000203.1 GCA_017553965.1 Lachnospiraceae bacterium
ATACTGCACTTCGGTCATCGGCATCGAAGCTTACTACAATATCAAACCTGACCGTTTTTTCGACTTTATCAAGGTAAAAACCATGCATCTGTATTACATGTTCTACATTTGTTACTATTTCTGTTACCTTCTTCCTGGCTTCTACGGCTTCCGGATCTTTGGTATTGTATGAATATACACCTATCGCTGTAAGGATAACGTTATGCTCCTTATATATCCTGACCTGTATTTTTCGAAGAAGCTTATCAAGGTCATCGGCTGACAGAGTGTCCGGCACTTCAATATGTACCGATCCGTTATATGCGTCCGGTCCGTAGTTATGCATTACAAGGTCATATACACCGTTTACTTCCTCATATTCGGATATTGTGCTTTTTATGTCTCTTGCAAGCTGAGCATCCACACGTTCTCCCAGTATCTTTGAGAGCGTTTCCTTTAACATCTCAAATCCGGCCTTAATGATCACTAAGGAGATCAGTGCACCAAGCCATGCCTCTAGCGAAATATCAAAGATAAGATATATTCCTGCTGCCACCAGTGTTGATGCAGATATTACGGAGTCAAGCACTGCATCATCGCCCGAATTTATAAGAGAATCGGAATTTACTGATTTACCGACACTTTTAACATATCTGCCCAGGACGATCTTTACTATTACAGCTACTCCGACTATGATAAGAGATGCTGTTCCGTATTCCGGCGTATCGGGAGTAATGATCTTCTTTATTGATTCTACCAGCGCTGTTACGCCTGCATAAAGTACTATTATGGCTATTACCATGGAACTTAGATACTCTATCCTGCCGTACCCGAACGGATGCTTTCTGTCGGGTGATTTCCCTGCAAGCTTAGTACCGATAATAGTTATAACGGAGCTTGCCGCATCCGATATGTTATTTACGGCATCCATAACGATGGCGATTGAGTTTGTGGCTAATCCGACTACTGCTTTGAATCCAGCCAAAAATGCGTTGGCTATGATCCCGATTATACTTGTCCTGATTATCACTTTGTCTCGTGTATTTTGTTCTTTCATGGATTTCTCCTTTTACTTGTTTTTCATCATGCTTTCACAAGTATATTTACCTATCAATAGCCATTCTATCAAAAATATGACCGAATGGCAAATAAAATAAAGTCCTTAGACCTATCAGATCTAAGGACTTTTTCCTATTTGCGCCTGTTCACGCATTTCGATCGGTTTGATCAAAACCGGTATTACTCATAGATATCCCCATTTGCTTCGATCTTTACTCTTTCGTTGATTCCGAGTATGCAGCCAAAATTGTAGGTGTATGTTGCGTTTCCGTCATCATCTTTGCTGCCTCCGCCGAACCTTGAGGTAGCATCTATTCCGGAGACTGTCCACATATTTCCGAGAATATCTTCGGCAGTTTCACCATTATAACCACCGATAAACTCCTGTTTTGTGAACTCTATCCTGGTACCGTCTTCCCTTATAAGTGTAAATGCATCGATCTCGCAGTCATTGATGTTATATAAAAGTGTAACGTCTGCCCTGCCGACATTGATCTTCATATCCTCTACCAGTATCTCCTGTGCAGGGGCATCTATGCACTGTACTTCGGTAATAGTGTATTTTTTAAGAATATCCAGCACCTGGGGAAGTATAACGGTATTGTCAACATTACTTGTGACTTCACCTGTTGCCTGATCATAATTATATGCAAACATTGTTTCGGGATCTAACTGGGCTACATCAGCCTTTAAGTTCTCAAACTTCTCTGCATTTAATACTATAAAGCCGGCATCATTACCTTCATCCGGTATATAGTTTCGCTCAAATCTTATAAATAAGTTGTTCTTATCCAATATAGTATGTACCGAATTAAGATTCAATAATACAAGATAAAACTTGTCTTCTCCGATCTTAATACCGCTGGTAAATGTATGGAATGATAACATCATATTATCAGTGTAATCGTCTTGAAGATATCTGACATTACTAAAATCTTCCAGATTTATGGGATTTCCTGCTTTATCAAAAAAGCTGAAGCTGAGATATCCTGTTTCGGTAGCTTTTTCGTAGATGGAGCCGTCATATACTGCTTTTACGTTTCCGAATTCATATTCAGCCAGAACAGGTGTATATACATCTTCAAACTCCACGTCGCTGTTCTTAAAGAAATAATCCTTCAGTGGCGAGCTGGTCATGGCCCAGGCTACTCCGCCGCTTAAAGTAAGCACACCTGCCAAGGCTATAAGCGCTACCGCTACCTTTGACAGTCCGCGTCTGCCCGTCCTGCTGATGTCGGTGACCTTAGTATTTTTTCCTTCATACATTTCGATCACTCTTTTCTTTTCTTCGTCCGTTACAGTGATGCTGTCCATTGCCTCTCTGTAATTTTCTTTAAATCTGTTTTCGTCCATATTATGCATCCTCCTGATTTGTGTCGTTCAGAACTTTATATTGCTCCTCTGCTCACCGAGTACTCAAAGCTTTCATTACTGACCAGTTTCTCTTTCAAGTTTTCCCTTGCCCGCTGAAGTCTTTTAAAGACTGTATTTTCCGATATTCCGAGCATTTCGCCGATCTCTTTTGCGGAATACTCTTCATAGTAATAAAGATGTATCACTTCTCTGTATTTCGTCTTAAGCTTAAGCACTGTGTCTGCCACCATGGCGCATTCTTCGTTTTTACCGCTTCCCGCTGCTTTTCTCTCGGGTATGTAGTAATCGACTTTGCTCTTCCAGGGGCTTCGCCAAAGAGATTTATATTCATTTACGGCAACTCTTATGAGCCACTTTTTTATGTTTTCATCTTCTTCAAAGCTTTCGGAAGTTTTAAGAAGCTTCATGAATGCAGTCTGCGTTATATCTTCTGCATCATACATGTCTTTA
>JAFZJK010000204.1 GCA_017553965.1 Lachnospiraceae bacterium
CCTGGAAAGTACACTTTTCCCTGTTTCGGATGATGACGGAGAGATGGTATTTGTTAAGGAAGAGATAGACTCTCTTGTATCAAATGTTAAAACAGTAGCTTTTGGTATGGGTATCGGGGTAAGCGAAGAAACAGGGAAGATACTTGAGTACCTTATAGAAAACTATTCAGGTACCATGATAGTGGATGCGGACGGACTAACTTGTTTATCTAAGCTTGACCGTGAAAAGATCCGTTCTAAAAAATGTAAGCTGGTACTTACTCCACACATTAAGGAGTTTGAGCGTTTAAGCGGACATGAAAAAAACGAGATCCTGGAACACTCCATAGATCTCGCCTGTGAATATGCTCTTGATATCGGAGCCGTAGTGTTGTTAAAAGGTCCGTCGACCATAGTTACAGACGGTACGGAAGTTTATATAGTTGATGCCGGATGTTCCGGTATGGCTACCGCGGGGAGCGGAGATGTCCTTTCCGGCATACTTTCCGCTACATGCGCCTATATACCGGATACGCTTACGGCTGTAGCAGCCGGTGCTTACATCAACGGGAAAGCCGGTGAAGCAGCTCAAGATAGGTATGGCTCTGTAAGTATGGTAGCAAGTGATACCGTAACTGAAATAGCCGGTGCGATCGCCGGGCTTTCAAAGCAAGTATAAAAAGAATCCCGGCATCACTTTACGGTAATGCCGGGCTCAAATGTTTATTTTACGATGTCCTTGTACATTTCAGGACGTCTGTCACGGAAAAGACCCCAGGAGAGTCTGTTTTCAGCAATCTGGTCAAGGTCGAAGCTTTGGATGAGGATCTCCTCCTTAGCACGGGAAGCACTTTGTATGAGCTCACCGGTTTCATCGGTAATAAATGAAGAACCGTAAAAGATGAGAGAGGATTTCAGTCCTGCATTTTCCTCGCAGGGCTCGACATCCTCTTTTCCTATCCTGTTGGCAGCGACTACGGGTACCAGGTTGGATGCGGAATGTCCCTGCATGCATCTTCTCCAGTGAGGCATGCTGTCGGTTTCAAGTATGGGCTCGGATCCGATGGCAGTAGGATAGAAGATGATCTCGGCACCCTTTAACGCCAGTACTCTGGCTGTTTCGGGGAACCACTGGTCCCAGCATATGCCGGCACCCAGTCTTCCGTATTTCGTATCAAATACCATAAAGCCGGTATTTCCGGGGGTAAAATAAAACTTTTCCTGATAGAAATGATCGTCCGGTATATGGGTTTTTCTGTATACTCCAAGGAGTGAGCCGTCGGCATCGATCCAGGCGAGCGAGTTGTACAGTACGTTACCGTCCTTCTCGTAAAAGCTTATGGGAAGGACTACGTTTAATTCCTTGGCAAGCTTACGAGCAGCCTTTACTGCGGGGTTCTCATCCACCGGTAAGGCATACTTATAGAAATCATATCTTCTCTGCTGACAGAAGTATTCTCTTTCAAAAAGCTCGGGCAGCAGGATCACCTGTGCACCCTTTGCAGCAGCCTCGCGTACCATTTTTTCGGCTTTTGCTATATTTTCTTCAACATTTTTGCTGCACTGCATCTGTATGGCAGCTACTGTGATATTTCTCATGATATTATCCCTTTCTTTTGCAATATGCCGCTTTTGCGGCCCTCACAATATCTGGTATGGAAACCCAAAGAAAACCGAACGTAATGGGGGTCATCAGACCGGTTTTCCCATCGGTATCTGCTGTGTAATACAATGTATGTTACCGCCGCCGAGCAGTATGTCACGGGCAGGTATCTGTACTATTTTTCTTTCCGGACAGAGCTTTTCCATGATCTTTACGGCTTCATGGTCACTCTCTGTATTTTCTCCACCGAATGCGGGAAGTATCACCGAATCATTTGAAAAATAGAAGTTAACGTAGGATGCGGCAAGTCTTTCACCGACTTCTCTTTCGTCCTCACCCTCTTCGAACTCATAGCCTAACAGGTCTTCTTCACGGATAAACACATGCTTCTCGGGGATGGGAAGCTTGTGGACGGTTATCTTACGCCCTTTTGCATCGGTCTCATTTTCCAGGACCTTAAGGTCTTCTAAGGAAAGCGCGTATTGCGGGTCATTTTCGTCATCCGTCCAGGCCAGGACCACTTCGCCCGGTCGTATAAAGGCACATATGTTATCCACATGTCCGTCGGTTTCGTCGTTATATATACCGTTCGGAAGCCAGATGACTTTTTCAGCGCCTAAATACAGTTTTAGTTTTTCTTCTATTTCTTCCTTGGTCAAATCAGGGTTTCTGCCGGGGCTCAGCAGGCATTCACCGGTTACCATCACGGTACCTTCACCGTCGGAATGTATTGAGCCGCCCTCCAGGACAAAAGGTGTAGCATCATATGCTTTGTAGCCGGTAAGACCCGCGAAATACAGGGCAAATGCATCATCCTTATCCCACGAAGGGTACAGTCCGTTATATTCCCCGCCCCAGGCGTTGAAGGTCCAGTTGACAGCCCTTACCTCGCCTGCATTGTTTTTTACGAATGTGGGAGCTACGTCTCTCGCCCATGCATCATCTGTTTCCGCTTTAAATACATGGACATTTTCTATCCCGGACAGCTCCGTTACGGCATTTTCATAGCAGCTTTCGCCTGCCGCCACAAACACTTCTTCGCTTTTTGATATGGCGGTGATTATTTCCTTAAAAGCACGTCTTGCGGCTTTTGCACCATATGGCCACGATCCGGGACGTTCCGGCCATATCATTATACAGCCCCTCTGGGGTTCAAATTCACCGGGCATATGAAATCCGTCATCCCGGGGAATGCTGTTTATTATACTTACTTCCATGACCGTACCGCTCCTTATGTTTTTATTGTCGAATACCGCGCAAGCAGCGTTTGACAGTCGGTCCGCGCAATGTCCGGCGCGGTTTCTATCATACAGAATATCATAATTGTCAGGCCCTTGCAACAGCTTCTTTTATGACTAAAAAATATTGCATTACCATATGAATTATGGTAAAATTAGTATATATTTTTCTATAGTGTAATCTGATCTGAAAAGAGGGATAAAAGTATATGTTGGAATTCTTAAGAGAATATCAACTTAATATAATGCTTATCCTTATCGGAGTCTGCGGTTTGCTGGCTTTTCTTGTGCTGATCACAAGAGCTATCCCGTTAAAACGCAGGTTTATCCTTATGGGCATGGAGCTCTGTGCCATGTTCCTGCTTATAGCCGACCGGTACGCATATATATACCGCGGCGATGCCAGCGATATGGGTTATTGGATGGTCAGAATATGTAATTTCAGTGTATATTTGATGACATTGCTCATCATTGTCATTTTTAATCTGTATCTCGGAAACCTGTGCCTTAACGAGGTTGGGCTTAAAGTATTGCCCAAACGTATGCGTATAGCACATATACTGGCCGCTGTCGATGGTGTATTACTTATTTTGGGTGCGGTATTTGGATGGTTTTATACCTTTGACGAGTTTAACAAATACCAAAGAACTCCGGCCTTTTTCATAAGTTATCTGATCCCGCTGACGATCCATCTGCTTCTGCTTACCGTTATCTGTCAGTACAGATCCCGCCTCTCAAAAGGTGTACGTCTTTCACTGATCTTATTTACGGTAGTACCGTTCCTTGCTTCCCTACTGCAGATATATGCATACGGACTTTCACTTACCAATATGACCATGGTAGGTCTGGTAGTCCTGCTCTATATCTTCTCGCTGCTTGACATGAATGATGCCGTAGAGCATGCCAGAGAAATTGAGATCAAGGTCATAAGGGAAGAGCAGAAAAATGCAGAAATGATATTCGAACAGACGGCACTGGCGCTTGCCGGCGCGATCGATGCGAAGGACAAGTACACTCACGGACACTCACTGCGAGTGGCTGAGTATTCAAGAGCTATCGCGAAAGCTTCCGGCAAGGATGAAAGGGAGTGCAGGGAAATATATTATACAGCACTTCTTCATGATGTGGGTAAGATAGGTATAGCCGATGTCATAATCAATAAAGAAGGAAAGCTTACAAAGGAAGAGTTTGACAAGATAAAGGAACATCCCATTATAGGAAAAAGGATACTTTCAAGTATCAGCAGGCTGCCTTATTTAAGTATAGGTGCCAATTATCATCATGAAAGATATGACGGAAAAGGTTATCCCGAGCAGCTTAAAGGTGATGATATCCCTGCTATAGCCAGGATCATAGCTATAGCGGATGCTTATGATGCCATGTCATCCAAGCGTAGTTACAGGGATCCGCTTCCCCAGCAAAAGGTACGTGAGGAGCTGGTAAAAGGTATGGGTACGCAGTTCGATCCGGTCTTTGCCAGAGAGATGCTCCATCTTATCGATGTGGATACCGAGTATGAGATGCAGGAAAGAGAGGAAGTTACCCAGCTTGAAGGAAGAAACGAGGTAACGGTCGAAGAATACAGGTCTGCCATATCTGAGGGTATTCTCCTTTCGGAATATTCAACACTCATACGTCTTCGTGTAAAAGAGGACGAGGCATATAAAAGAAAAGGAAAGACCGGCATGCCGGCAGTTCTTCTCTTTGATTCGCTTGATGCGAGAGCACATTTTGCGGATAATAAACGGGATGAGATGCTTTATCTCGAATATGCCGAGCTAAGACCGGACGGCAGATGCTCTTGTATAGGAGCCAGAAAGGTACAGGAGTCCAAGATAAATGACCGGAGCGTATATGCGGATATTGACCGTACAAAGGATGACGACTATGTTATAGAAGCGGTTAAATATGAAGATCATGTACGGGTTAAGATCGCATCCGAAACAGACGCCTGGGAATATATAGTGGCATTACAGGATTGCTCAAGGTATTGCTACCTCGGTATAACCGGAGAGTATTGCAACATAGTTATCAATGAAGTTACAAAATCAGAAACACCGATAACCGAAGGAGATATCCCTCGGTTAGTCGAAAAGATAAGCTATATCAATGTACCGGAGGGAGATATACCGAACGTCCAGATAAATGGCTGGAGAACTGCGGCGTCAGAAGCACTTCCGGTTAAAAACGAAATGAACATCACCTTCCATACCATGAGTCTTCCGACTGCGAGACTTGTATGGCATTGTCCTTCGCTATTCTTCTTCACCGGACCGGACGGAAAAGTGGACGGAGAAGGCTACCGCGAGCTTTGTCTTATAAGAATGGACGGGGAAAGCTGGAAGGGCGATGACGCTGTTGATAACAGCATACTGACGAACAAAGCAGATGATTTTGCCGGTTGGGAAAGCTGGAAGGCCAACAATAAAAAAGGTCTTGACTGCTCAATCCATATAAAAAGAAATAATAACAGGATAGTGGTCACCACCGAAAACAGCGGTATACAGATCAAGAACACGATCGATATAAACGATGATACTGTTGAGAATATATATGTAGCGCTTAGCGGCGACCAGTGTGCACTGACGAATATAAAAATAAAAGAGATTTAAAAAATAATAAAAC
>JAFZJK010000205.1 GCA_017553965.1 Lachnospiraceae bacterium
AGCAATATATCTGATATGTTTTGTTATATATTTCATCTATGATCTTGCTACAAAACCGTTGTTTTCATGCATAGACAGACATTGGAAAAAAGGAAGGTATATAGAGGTAAAAGAGAAGGAGGACAGAGTATGTTAGAAATCGGAACAAAAGCACCGGAGTTTACACTTCCGGATCAGAACGGAAAAATGCACAGTTTATCAGATTACCTGGGACAGAAAGTAATACTGTATTTCTATCCTAAGGATAATACATCCGGATGTACAAAGCAGGCATGTAACTTTGCGGAGCTTATGCCGCAGTTTAAGGAAAAAGGAGCGGTGATACTTGGAGTGAGCAAGGACTCTGTAGCTTCACATAAGAAGTTTGAAGAGAAATACGGACTGCCTTTCACACTGCTTGCAGATACAGAGAAAACGGTGATAGAAGCATACGGAGTATGGCAGGAAAAGAAGAACTACGGTAAGGTGACCATGGGAGTAGTCAGGAGTACCTATCTGATCGATGAAAAGGGTATCATAGTTAAAGCGTTTGGCGGAGTGAAAGCAGCAGAGAATCCTCAGCAGATGCTGGATACATTGAATTGAGATTTCAGATATATAGTATAAAACGGAAGAGGGGATCGGATTTGGAAAAAATATTATATATTAACGCATGTGTAAGAGATGGATCGAGGACAAAACGTATAGCGGATTATCTGTTATCTAAACTGGACGGTGAAGTGGAGCAGGTTAACCTCATAGACATCGATTTCCCGAAGACCGATCAGGAGTTCATCATATGGCGTGACAGCTTTAAGGCTAAAGGGGTATACGATGCTGATACAGGATATCCTGGGAAAGATCATCGGCTTCATCGGGTGTAAATGTTTTACTGATCGCAAACGAATAGATTTTTTCGATGTATTTTTCCAGTATCCGTGCATCCATATCCATTTCTAACCTCCTTTCATATGTAAAGTGTCAGGAATTTGCATTTCATTGGGTGGTCATAAAAAATCTTATCATTTCGATATCATATTATCAACATGTAATTAAAATACAAAACTGATGTTTTTGGCATTTTACTGCAAATTATATTATTTTAATTTTTATCAAAAAGGACTTAAAAAGGATACATCTTTATGATATGATTGTATCATCGTAAGATAAAACAATTTAAGAAAGGGGTTTCAAGATGAAAAAAAGAGTATTAAGTGTTTTGATCTGTATGGTATTGGTGCTGGGGTCTTTAGTTTGGCTTACACCGGACACGTCAGTTGAGGCAGCGTCTGCGGTTAAGCTTAACAAGAAAAAGATGACAATGTACGTCGGTGATACTTTCACACTGAAGCTTAAGAATGCTACGGGTGATGTGAAGTTTTCATCAACTGACAAGAAGGTTGCCAAGGTATCCGCAAAAGGCGTGGTAACGGCTGTGGCAGAGGGTAAGGCTACCATTAAGGCTAAGTACAACAAGAAAACTTACAAATGTAAGATCACAGTCAAAGAAGATAACAGGTATATTACTGACAGAATACAGGATCCGGAGAATCCTTTACCTGAAGGCTGCGGTATCTATGAGATAAAGCTCAGCGGAAAAGCTAAAGATCATGTTATTACCGACAGACTTTGCTACATAATGGGAGAGAAATGCCTGATATTACTTGATAAGGATATAGATCTGCCGGGTGATTTTGTAAAGAACGTAGACCTCATCATGACAACACTTGAAGAGAAGATCGGTCTTAAGTTCTCTGATTCCAATCTTTTTAGTACATGGCAGCTTGATGGACCTTGGGTAGGTATTGAATACGGTAAAAGAATACCGATTTATATTAATTGTGACAGGGTTGATGGAGGATATATATCATATGCATTTCCGACATACTGTAAAATATTGGATTATGCTCTAATATCACAGAAGGTATGGGATTCTGTGCCTACTTATAAGGATAATGCATGGCGTCGTTCAGATTATGTAAATTATGAAACGATAGCACATGAGCTTACACATGTTCTTACACTCAGATATGCATCACTTTCGAGCATAATGACCGAAGGAAGCGCAGAATTCTATGCAAAAGTAGTTTTGGAAGCTCTTCAGGATAAGAATACAGACTTTAAGAAGTGCTATGAACATCGTGTTGAGATGGATACATTTATAAATACAGTTGAACAAGAGATCAAAAAGAGCAATATGGAAGCTATCTTTGTAGATGATTACAAGGATTTAAGCATGATGGACAGAACCGATAAATATACTCTCGGCTGTATTATATGTGATTATCTTTATGAGAGCTATGGCGCTAACTTCATGAAGGATTATATCAATGCGTTGGCAAAGGCAAATTATACATACGAGGAAACCTGGGGTTCGCTCTCTGAAGAGAATATGAAAGAGCATGCTAATATTTTTAAGAAACTTTTCGGAAAGAAAGTCTTTGAGAGTATAGCAACATACTATAACAAACAGGCAAAGCAGTAAAGGATAAATACCTTGTTGGATTTAATTGGATTCTTTATTTCGGATCCTTAAATCCTTGAAAAATCTCTGCAGTATCTCTGTGCTTTCCTCGGCACATACTGCATTAGTGATCTCAACCTGATGGTTGAACTGGGGAACCTTTAATAAGTTCAGTATGGATCCGGCACAGCCGGCTTTGGGGTTGGCAGCACCGATTACCACGCGGTCAACCCTGGACTGGACTATAGCTCCTGAGCACATCTGACAGGGCTCCAAAGTAACATACATGGTGCAGCCGTCAAGGCGCCAGTCACCGAGTTTCTTACAAGCACCGGCTATTGCGGTTATTTCCGCATGAGCCAGTGCTGTTTTTTTAGTATTTCGCTTATTGTATCCGCGGCCGATCACTTTTTTATCATAGACTATGACGCAGCCTATGGGGACCTCGCCGAGGGCAAGTGCATGTTCAGCCTGTTTTAAGGCTTTTTTCATAAATTTAACATCATCCTCGTGAGTGAGGGGAGTGTGTTTGACATTTTTTGCTGCATCAGGTTTCATGGGTGATTGCTCCTTATAAGATCCTTCGCTTCGCTCAGGATGGCAGATTATTTATAATGGCAGGATGTTGGCTATAATTCTCTCATGTGTTGATTATCTGACATCCAGCACATATAAGAGGATATCGCGTTCTATCCCGTCAAATTCATGTGCATTTCTGACCACTTTTTCAAAATGGAAGCCCAGTTTTTCAATCAGGGCTTTTGATGGCAGGTTTTCGGGAAGTATTTCAGCCTGGAAGCGTTTTACTCCGTAATCTTTGGCTATTTTCGGGATCAAAAAAGAAGCCGCTTCATAGGCATATCCGTTGCCACGCTCGGCACGGTCGGTTTTATAGCCTATAATACAAGTATGATCTTCTTTGTTTTCTGTAAGACCGAAGCTTACGTTTCCTATGACACGATGGGGGTCGTCTTTAAGAAAAAGATAGTAACGGGCCCCTTCGTTCTTTAGAAAGATCCTTTGTTCTGCCTGCACAGCCCGTATCTGATACTCCATGGTAAAGTAGCTATCGTTGAGCTTAAGATCCCACTTTGAAAAATCCTCGCGATTTCGTACAAGATATTCATTTATTATTTTGGCTGACTCTTCATTGCCTATGGCAAGTAAGAGGTGTTCGGTTTCATATCGTAAGTACATACAATAGTTCCTTTGATTAAGATCTTTCGGGCGTTGCCCCGAGTATGACAGGAAAAGCTGATCAAACGACTCCACGCAGCTGTGTGTTAGGTATATAGGGCAATAGTATTTCTTTGTAATGTTCCATGGTATCCACAGGTACAATACTTAAGCCTTCAGGTTTTATCTGGTCGCCACCCTCGCGGTAGCCTTGAAGGAAATAAGACTTTGCACCTTTTAGCCATTTCCCTATTTTGATAAAATCATTCTCGGTATGAATACCGCCGACAACGGTGGTACGGAATTCATAATCAATAATTCCTTTTGCTCCGTTTTCCATGATCAGGTCCACACTTTCAAATATGGGATCCATATTGAAACTCGCAAGACCGGTAGTTAAAGCGTAGTTTTCAGGTGAAGATTTTATATCCATAGCTATGCAGTCTACAAGTTTTCTGTCTGTAAGTTCTCTTACCATGCCCGGATTGTATCCGTTGGTATCAAGCTTGACCAATAAACCTTTTTCTTTAATCTTAGCACAGAAATCGGGAAGATCCTTATTTAATGTGGGCTCGCCGCCGGTGATGGCTACGCCCTCAAGCCGCCCTTCACGTTTTTTCAACAGCTCAAATACAGCTTCTTCCGAGATGAGCGGTTGGGAATTCGGATTGAGTACCAATGTTGCGTTGTGACAGAAAGGGCATTTGAAGTTGCAATGCCCGGTAAATATTGTACAGGCCATCTTACCCGGATAGTCCAGCAGGGTTAGGCCGTTGATTCCGTGTATTTTCATGTGATCATCCTTTATTTATAATCTGTGTCAGATAATCTCCTTAAAACATTCCTTCAAAGGGAAGGCGGTAAGATTCTTCGCCGCGCTCAGAATGACAATGCAGCTTTGTCGAATACAGTTTTAAAAAAAGCCACCCGAAATGCAGGATGTCTGCAGCTTCCGGGTGGCAGGAGACTAACTGTGTTAAATAGATCAGAATACTAATTCTACGTCTCTGATAAGTACATCGGTATAACTGAAAGAAACTGTTTTTTCACTTTCATCATCTGCTACTCTAATGCAGAACACATAAGGATGCATTGCCTCGATAACTCCCTCGGCTTCATCAAAACGGTTACGCCCCTGATTGGTACGTACAAGGACTCTTTTACCTATGTTGTGCTGGATCATACTATAAACTTTACATACGTTGGCCGGTTGTCTCATTTGTGTCCTCTTTTCCCGCTGTCATTGATGGGAGTCATATCAGTCTGACAGCGAAAACCTCGGTTATGACTCCTTGTATTGTATATAGCAAATGCTTCCTACCACAATATGTAGTGTATTGTATCACATTACAACACTAAAGTCAAAAATTGCTTACACAATATATAGTGGGCAAAATGTAAAACTGCACAAAATCCTGTAAAGGAAATTGTGCAGTTTTACGGAGTCAAGGAAAATGAAAGTATTAAGAAAAAAGCCTCATTTGTTAAAGATGCACAAATGCACCTGCTAAAAATTGTAATATTTCAACAAAATTTAGCGAATTTACCCTAATTCTTCGATCCACTTATTGACCTTTTCGAAGGTCATCTTCATGGTATTCTGTGAAAGCTCAGGAAGGTCCTCTCCCCATGCTTTGGCAGCTTCTCCAAAGCCCTTCTCTATAGCCTTCAGCATATCCTGGGCGAGTTTAGGGTCGTCTCCGGCAAGAGCTTTTGCAAAGGACAGGATCCTTTCGGATGTCTGTTCTGCGCCCCAGTAACCGTCTTCAGCGGTATCCTTCTGAGCCTGAAGTCTGGTCTCTTCGTCAACCTCAAGGTTCTTAAAGATCTCCGCAAGATTTGTTCCGTTCTCAAAATCGAGTACTCCCGATTTTGCTATAGTCTGACCCTGCTTGGTCATCATCTTCTCTACGAGAGAGCGGAGCGAATTGGTTCTTTCCTCGGCGTCTGCCTTTAACTTAGCAATAGTTTCGCTGTCCACCTTACGTTCGGTTTTCGGAGCAGCGACGGTCTCATCACTTTTTTCATATACGGCAGCCTGCGTAGAATCCGCTTTAGACGATGAAGTCTTGGCAGTGTCCTTAGTTTTCGATGCGGTGTATGTTTTACCAGTGGTGAGTCCTGTGTTCGTAGTAATTCCGTTTACTGACATAGAAACCTCCGTTCTGTGTGGATCACCGGTCGTGCTGCATCCCTGCATGCACAAAAAGGTGACGATTTATGTTTCTTGTATGTTATATATCGGCACGAAAAGCCGCATCCTTAACCCTGAAAAAAGGGTAAAAGTTGATTTTTTTGATGTATTATATTATAATGTTGTGCGTTGGATGGGGTATAAGCCCCACTTGGTACTAAAAAACGGCTTTTTATTAAGCCGGACTTTAAGGGCGTTACTGCCCGGAAGGAGACTGGTATGAAAAAATTATTATATAGGATGCTGATGGTTTTTGCAGTAGCCGCCGGTATATTTTTGATAGCGGGAGAAACTCCCGTCAGTGCGGCAGCCAAACTCAATAAAACCGAGGTGACCATAGAAATAGGAGAAAGGAAAAAGATCAAGGTCAAAGGCACTACCAAGACTGTTAAGTGGAAGTCTAGCGATAAGAGCATAGCCACAGTAACAAAAAGAGGAAATGTTGATGCCAAGGCCAAGGGTGAATGCATCATCACTGCCACTGTAGGTAAGAAGAAGCTTAAGTGTAAAGTAACCGTAACAGATTCACTCGGAGACCTTTTGGATAAAGAAGTAGAGCATGACGGTGTACTGTTCCATGTAGCATCCGGCTGGGAATTTATTGAAAATATGTCCGAAGAGGGGTATTATCCTTACGAGCTGGATAAAAATATTTTTAAGACATTGGAACTGACAATTTCGGAAGAGAAGGAATCTGATTACAATATCCGTACTTCATCGGATGAGCAGTTCTTAAAGACGGTCAAGGTATTTGTAAGAAGCTATAAGAAGGATTATCAGTTAGAAAATGTAGAGTATTCGGTGATCAAATCCGATGCAGGCTATATGGGCAGGATAACCGGTTCATGTAAGAGCGAAGATAAGACCGTATTTATGGTAATATACGTTAAGCTTACAAAGGCGAGGATAATCCTGGTATCCGGAATGGATTATGATAAGCTTACCGAATCAACCGACAAAATAGCCGAAAGGATATGCAAGGACGCAGTGCTTGTAGCAGAAACCGGTACAGAAGAAACTGCAGATAAGACAGAATAATATAAGAAGAAAGAAGTGTCATATGAAAAAAGACGGGGTTATAGAGTGGATACGCGAGTATTTTAAAGGAAATGACAATCTGAATGCGGTAATAGGTATATCAGGCGGCACGGATTCTTCCGTGTCGGCAGCGCTGCTTTGTGAAGCGTTGGGAAAGGACAGGGTTGTAGGGGTACTTATGCCCTGCGGAGAACAACATGACATAGATGTATCAAAACAGTTGGTAGACTACCTCGGTATCAGACACTACGTAGTAAATATCAAGGAGCCTGTGACAGCACTCCATGACCTGATCGGAGACGTAGTGGGATGCGAGCCTAACGATACGGATGCGTATAAGACCAACACTCCGGCCCGTATAAGGATGACAGTGTTGTACGGCATATGTGCTTTGGTTGGCGGCAGAGTGGCAAATACCTGTAATCTTTCTGAGGACTATGTGGGGTATTCCACAAAGTTCGGTGACGCTGCAGGCGATTTCTCGATACTTTCATCGTTTACCAAGACGGAAGTAAAGGAGATCGGAAGAGAGCTCGGACTCCCGTCGATATTTGTAGATAAGGTACCTGAAGACGGCATGAGCGGAAAGTCGGACGAGGAACGACTGGGCTTTACCTATGCAGTACTTGATAAGTACATACGTACCGGTGAGATAGACGAC
>JAFZJK010000206.1 GCA_017553965.1 Lachnospiraceae bacterium
GGACCAAGCTTTTCAAAAAGGCAAGATGGTGGATAAGGAAAAAGAAGCTGGTATTTGCCGATCAATCCGCTCTTATCCGTTCCACTACAAGAAAGAGAATGCTTAAGCAGCGCTTCAACGATCAAAAGTTTTTACATAAATGGACGGTAGTAAGGCATTTTTCAAAAAGACTGTTCTACCTCCCCTATCCCCACACCGACAATATCAAGCAGTGGGATATCAAAAGAGTGCACAAGGTATTCCGATATCATCAGTTTGATGACATATACAAGGAGTACCTGCGTATAAAAAAAGAAATACAATAAAAAGCAATAGGAAAACACAATGGTAAAACCGGTAATTGATATTTTTTATTCGTTTGACGACAACTTCACAAAATATGTTACAGTTTCATTGTATTCACTTATAGAGAATGCTTCGAAGAATTATGATTATCACATTCATCTTCTTCACCAGGGCCTGACCGATAAGTCAAAGGAACTGATAATGAGTCTGGGTAAGCCGGGATTTTCTTTCTATTTTGAAGATGTAACGGATTATTTAAGTACTCTTTCCCGCGAGCTTCCGCTGAGGGATTATTACTCAAAAACAACGTATTACCGTCTGTTTATAGCGGATATGCATCCGGAGCTCAATAAGTCTCTTTATATTGATTCCGATACCGTTATACAGGGCGATATCTCGGAGCTCTACAATACGGAGATATCAGACTACTATCTCGCCGCTTGCCATGAGCAGGCTATGCTGAACGTGAATGAGTTCGGTAACTACGTCGAGCAGTGCGTTGGTGTGTCCAGATATAACTTTTTTAACTGCGGCGTGTTACTTATCAATGCAAAGGTATGGCGCTCGCATAAGGTACTTATCCGTTTCATGGGTCTGCTTAACCAGTATGATTTCCTGGTTACCCAGGATGAGGATTATCTGAACCTGATATGCAAGGACCATGTACTGTTCCTCGACCAGAAGTGGAATTACGAGACCATGTTTGAGCTGCCCTGCCCGCAGAACGAAATAGGTGTCTTCCATTACATAATGTTTGAAAAGCCCTGGCACTACAGTAACTGTCCTTTTGCGGATGTGTATTACAGCTATGCAAAGAAATCACCTTGTTACAACGAGATTATGGAGGAGCTTAACTCCTACAGCCCCGATCATATCACAAAGGATAAGGAATGCTATGAAAAGCTGGTAGCCTTAGCTGAAAAAGAGGCTGATAACCCTGATAATTACCAGAACTTCCTGAACAAGAAGAAAAGAGCTTCCGACAGAGTTGCCATCGTTAAAAAGATCAGGGAATACGAGCTTGCCAAAAGGTTTGACGAGGATGTGGAGGACGATCCTCCCTCAAAGGTCCTTAACCCCGAGGATATAGACTATTTCAGGCGTAACCCGATAAAGAAGCTGCTTACTAAGATAGCTTTCGGGCTTGCCCGTAAGAAGGTCAGAAAGCTTGTAAAGGAAAAGAAACTGATCATAAAAGAGATGCGCGGCATAGAGCATTTCCGTAACCTTAACAGCGGTGCAGTCATCACATGCAACCATTTCAATGCATTTGACAGTTTTGCCATCCAGCTGGTATATGATGCCGCCAACAAACCCAAGCGTACGTTTTACCGCATAATCCGTGAGGGCAATTATACTTCCTTCCCCGGATTCTACGGCTTTATAATGAGAAACTGCAATACTCTTCCGCTCTCATCCAATTATGAGACCATGAAGAAGTTTATGAAGTCCACCAACAAGCTCCTGCAAAAAGGACATTTCGTACTTGTGTACCCCGAGCAGAGCATGTGGTGGAACTACAGAAAACCGAAGCCCTTAAAGAACGGTGCTTACGTATTTGCAGCAAAGAACAATGTACCCGTACTCCCCTGCTTTATCACCATGCGTGATTCGGATATGCTGGACGATGACGGCTACTTTATACAGGAATATACAGTGCATATCTCGGCACCTCTGTATCCCGATCCTTCGCTTCCTTACAAGGAGAACGTGGAAAAGCTCAGAGAGCAGAATTATAAGCTCTGGAAGGATATATACGAGAAGGAGTATCAGATGCCGCTGATGTATTAATTTTATAATTGACCGGCTATACAAAGTAATAGTTGTATACCTGATACTCTGTAATTCATGGCATAAAAATAGGCATGTGGAAAACCACATGCCTTATTTATTTCTCTTATTTATTGAATGCGTCTAAGCTAAGCACTACAGAAAGTACGATGAATACAAATGCAAGTAAGATGGTAAGCTTGTTCATCATGCCTTCCTTAGAACGGCCCTTGTTCTTGCTCCAGTATGAGTTGCTTCCTGAGCTGCCCGAAAGAGCTGCTGCAAGGCCCTGTCCCTTAGAATCCTGAAGCATAACCAGAATTACGATAGCTACGCAAACAAGAAGATATATGATTGTTAAAACTGTCTTTAATCCGTCCATTTTTTCCTCCAAATACTCGTAAATAAATCCATAATATGTTTATTGTCTCACGAAGAGGGATTATAACATATCAGAAAAAATTATGCAAGTATTTTTTCATGCTTTTCTTTCATCAAGTCCGGTCTCTTCTCCGGATACTGTCTCGCGCTCGTAGATGATAGCTACGTAGTCCGAATACTTGTATTCGTTCCAGCCCTGCTCTATTCTGTCGAGTACATTGTCAAGGTGCTCCTCGTCAACTTCGGGAAGAAGGATAAGGAACTGGTTTGACTTACTCTGTACCACTACATCGCTCTTTCTTAAGATCTTCTTTAAGATGTCACCGAAATCATCCATCATGCCCGAGAAGTCCTTCTCTAAGCAGTCGATCTCTTTGAATACGGAGAATGTAAACAGTACCTTACATGCCTGTGCCTTGTATGTAGAGATATATCTTGCAAAAAAGCTGTAGATATATGAGAATGCCTTGCTGTCAACCCAGAGTGCTGTGTTGGGATCTCCTTTTTCTCTGAGCTTTCTGTTGAGATGCTCAAGATCCTCGTTCTCATTTACATCAACTACTGTGTGGTCGATAGGCTGGTCTGCCTTCTGATCCTCACACTTGGTATCAGCTGCACAACCGGATACATTAATGACCTTTCCGATAACTTCAAGCAATGCATCGGGTGTGATAGGCTTCTGGATATAAGCTGCTACGCCTAACTCGGAAGTAAGCTCTTCCGACTCTGTATCATCCTGTGCCTTAATGAAAATAACAGGTGTGGGCTTAGCTCCCTTTTTCTTTTCCTGGTCTCTTACCATTTTGAGGGTGTCAGCACCGCTCATACCGATCATGTCAGCATCGATAAGGATAAGATCGGGCTTGTTTTCCTTTAAGAAGCTTATCAGTGCCATACCTGAATTCATGGCGCTCACGCGCATGATGTCGTTATTAAGGATACGGCCTGCTACTTTAAGTGTGGTAATGTCATCATCTGCTATAGCAATCCACTTTGTCATAATTATCCCCATTTCCTAAATGTTTTTATTTTTGGTCATAGTACTACTATATATATGGTTATCTTATCATAAATACTCACGATATGCAACTATATTACGAAAATATGTCGAAACTCGGATACTGTTACATAAAACATTAATTTCCACGAAAAAAGGAGCCATAACTGACTCCTTTTTGTAATGCCGCAAGCGGGACTTGAACCCGCACGCTTTTGAGGGCGATGGATTTTGAGTCCATTGCGTCTGCCATTCCGCCATTGCGGCATACGTCGTCATGCGCAGCATGATGACAGTCGGTTCGCGCGACGCTTGGCGCGATCAATCAAAGAAAAACCGGAATGAAACGTAGGTTTTTCTTCCTTTAGGTCGAGTCCCGAAGGGACTTGACTTCTATAACTTGTGCATAAGCCTGTCTGCGCGACGCATTCAGACCTTATCCAATATATCATTAATTGTCCGAATTGTCAATTGCTTTCTATTTTAAGAACCCATTTACGATCATCTCTTCTGCTTCTTCCTCGGTGAGTCCCAGGGACATAAGCTTTATGATCTGTTCGCCGGCTATCTTTCCGATGGCTGCCTCATGGATGAGTGATGCATCTACGCAGTTGGCTTCTACCTTAGGTACCGCTCCTACCTGTCCGTTATCCATGATGATGGCATCACACTCTGAGTGACCTGCACACTTGTTGTTTCCGCGGATATTGGACTTAAAGAGCTGTGTGGAGTCATCTCTAGCTACGGAACGTGATATAACGTTGGTGCTGGAGCCTTCGCCGTTGAGGTCTACGGTGAAATCAGTCTCCGCGTGCTGCTTTCCGTGAGTCATGATCTTTTCTGATATAACGAGTGTAGCATTATCCGCTACATCTGCCACTGTGGTACGGATGGTGGAATCTACGCCCTTGATCTGGACTGTGTCCATCTCTAAGTAGCTGCCTGCACCTAAATGTACGATAGTCTGGGGATTGAGCACGATCTCGCCGTTTCCGTCTCCCTCACCGTAGTGCTTTTCAACGTATCTAACCTTAGAATTCTCGCCTACGAAAA
>JAFZJK010000207.1 GCA_017553965.1 Lachnospiraceae bacterium
ACTATCACGATGTTGCTTTCAGTCAGGGAAAAGCTGGTCCTAAACTAACTATTGATTACATACAGTATGATTTCGTCAAGAATCCAAGTAGGTTGGCAATGATCAAAAGCAGTATGTTTGGGATACCTTTTCAAGGTTACGATTATTACCATGATGGGAAAGGTGGAATGAAGGGTGTAATAGCTAAATTGTTTACGCTCTTTGATCAGACGGGAGAGGAGATGGACAAGGCATGTCTGGTGACTTTCCTGGCGGAGAGTATGTTTGCACCAAGTGTACTGCTCCGGGATTACATACAATTCGAGGAGATAGATGAACGGCAGGTGAAAGCGACGATTACGGCATACGGACAGACAGTCAGTGGTATTTTCACTTTTAATGAAGCATATGAAATGATTTCCTTTACGACAAGTGACCGTGCAGTGATCAATTCGGACGGGACCGTGGAATACATTCCATGGTCGGCGGTATGCGGGGACTACAAGATGGGCGCCAATGGGGTCAAACATCCAACAAAGTTTCAGGCAATCTGAAATTACCCGGATGGGGATTTTATTTATTTTGATGGAATGATCAGCAGTATTGAATACAAATAGAAAGAGGTGATAACCATGAATTATGATGAAGCGATGAACATCAGCAAGGTTGAGTTTGGCCAGATGCCGCCACAGGCATTTCTCCTGGGTTTGTTAAGTGCGTTTGATAACAGATATCAGGCTGCGGCAGACAAGTATTTTAAGGAGATTACATGGAAACAGTTTTTTGCGATAATCTGTATCAATCTGTGTAAGGAAGCTCCGACACTTAATGATCTGTCGGAGGTTATGGGAAGTTCTCATCAGAACGTGAAGCAGATACTGCTTAAGTTGGAAAACAAAGGTTTTGTCGCGATGATGACCGATGAGAACGATAAGAGAAAGCAGAGGTTTATAGTCACTGATAAGTGCAGAGAGTTTATGAAAGAAAATGACAATCAGAACAGGAACAGCGAGAAGATCATTATGAGTATTTTTGAAGGCGTAGATGATATGAGCCTGAAGGTTACGATAGAAACTATTATAAAAATGGAAAGGAATTTAAGTAAAATATGAAGACATTGGTTATTTATACATCCCAGACGGGATTTACGAAGAAATATTCAGAGTGGCTTGCTGAGAGGATGAGCGCTGATATCTTTGAACTAAAGGATGCTAAGAAAAAAGATGACAGCTTCTATGCCGGATACGATGCGATAGTGTATGCCGGATGGTGCATGGCTGAGAAATTAGTAAAGTCAGGCTGGTTTCTTAAGAAGGCAAGTGCATGGAAGGGAAAGAGACTTGCGGTCATCTGCGTCGGCGGAAGCCCAAATGATAATCCGAAAATCGACGGGATATTGAAAAACATCATGTCCGATGAGCAGAGAGAATATATTAAAGCATTTTATTGCCAGGGCGGATTTAATTATGAAAAAATGAATTTGCCGTCACGTCTTGCTATGAAAATGTTTGTAAAAACCTTAAAGAATAAAAAGAATGCCACCGAAGAAGAAAAGCAGATGGCAGAAGGAATCAGTAAGTCGTATGATATCTCTGACATTAAATACTTGGATCCTGTAGTGGAGTTTTTAAATGCCAAATAAGGAAGATTCTTGTATATTTCAGCACCCCCAATTTAAATTTTTTATAAATCCGTCTCAATAAGGGACGGATTTTTTATTTGGTGCGGCGTTTTGGGTATAGTGATATTAAGATAGGGGGCGCCACACATCTTATTTTATTGCTTGCTACCGGTCCGTGTTTGTGGTAAAATATACTATGTATGATTATGCGAAGCGGTATGGGGTGGGCTCGCATTTCAAAGTGTTACAAAACTCAAAATACGGGGTGAGCGTATGAAAATGTCTGTTTATATATTAAACGGTCTTCTGGATCTTCCGAAGCCTGTCATAGTAACCATATCCTTGAGCGTTTTTGCGGTACTTATGTTGGCCGTATTCGTTTACTACATGTGGCGTAATCAGGAGCGCTCGGCGGAGATAGCACGTGAAGTTCAGAGTATAACCAACGAGATCGGCGCAGGAGTGGTAGAGTTCATAGCCCAGGGTGACGGTTACATCACATATGCCAGCAAGGGCTTTTACAAATTTATCGGATACGAGTATCTTGAGCTCAAAGAGCATTACGGAAACAATCTGTATAAGATGCTGGAAGAGCCATATACTACAAAGATCAAGAGCATAAAGATGGCACCCGGCGTACATATTATGGAAGAGGTGCAGATCAATACCGCGTATGGTATAAAGTGGGTTATCATATCCGGAAATGTTGTATTAAAGAGAAAAATACATACGGTCAGTGCCGTAATAGTTGACATCACTAACGAGAAGCTGCTGAATGAGAAAGTAGCACTGCAGAAGGAAAGATACAGGCTGGTTACAGAACTTTCCAACGATGTTATATTCGATTATGACATATCTGATGATGTAATGAATATGTCAGAGAACTATAATACGTTCTATATGGGCAGTACCTGTATAAAAGACTTCCTTGCAGGAGGTCATACCAACGATCCGTTTGTGGCTCCTGAGGATACGGAAAAATTCGCAGAGCTTTTCCGTATATTGGTTTCCATGGGTGACAAAGTAGATGAGCAGATAAGGATCCAGAATATAAACGGTAACTATGTATGGTGCAGGATCATAGCTATGCCGGTAAAGGACAGCTATGGTATGGTAAAAGAGGTTATCGGTAAGATCATCAATATCGACCTTCATAAAAAAGAGCTGGCACGACTTGAGACCAAGGCTATGCGCGATCCTCTGACCGGTGCGTTAAATAAGGAATACACCAAGATATTCATCGAAAGATACATGGAAGAAAACCCCGACAAGAACGGTATGCTGTTTGTAGTGGATATCGATAAGTTTAAGGAAGTAAACGATACCTACGGACATATAGCCGGAGATACGGTTATCATCGAGGTTATAAAGGCCATCACCAAGTCCTTCCGTTCGAGCGATATCGTAGGACGTATAGGTGGTGACGAGTTTGTAGTATTTGCATGTAACGTACAGAAAAAGGAAGATCAGATCAAGCAGGCCAAGAAGCTGCAGGATGTATTACGTCAGCCTGTAGAGTTTAACGGCAAGGTAATACATAAGTCGGCAAGTATCGGTATTGCCATGTTCCCCGATCACGGTTCTACATACCAGGAGCTTGTGGAGTGTGCTGATAAGGCACTGTATGCGGTTAAGGGAAGCGGCAGGGATGCGTTTATAATGTACGACGGTTCCAATGAAAGAGTAAAGAAGGATCAGGAATAAGTGTTGGGAAATCTTATATATTTCGATAATGCAGCCACCACACGCATGGACGAACGGGTACTCGAAGAGATGCTGCCGTATCTGAAAAATGAATACGGTAATGCTTCAGGCAGGTATTCTTTAGGGTATGAGGCCAGGCGTGCGGTTAATGAAGCGAGAACTCAGGCAGCAGCGCTTATTGGCGCAGAGCCTGATGAGATATACTTTACATCGGGAGCTACGGAGAGTAATAACATAGCTCTGAAAACTGCGGAAGGTGCACTCATCACATCCGAAGCAGAGCATCCTTCTGTATTAAATACGGCTATGTATTGTAAAAATGCCGGCAGAGCAGTAACACTTATTAAGCCTGACGCGACAGGAAAGATTGATGTAAAAAGCCTGGAAGAAGCTTTTGAAAGTACCGCGGCAGGGAGGACGAGAGACGGGTTAGTCTCTGTTATGTATGTTAATAATGAGCTGGGTACTGTAAACCCGGTGTCTGAACTGGCTGATATCGCACATTCACAAGGATGGCTGTTCCATACCGATGCGGTACAGGCAGCAGGGCATATCCCGACTGATGTAAAAAGCTTAAAAGTAGATCTTTTAAGTGTCGGCGGGCATAAGCTGTACGGGCCTAAAGGTAGCGGTTTTCTTTATATAAAAAGAGGTGTGAGGATACCCGGACTTCTTAACGGCGGTTCCCAGGAAAGAGGCTTAAGACCCGGCACTGAAAATGTTGCAGGTATTGTCGGACTCGGGAAAGCCTGTGAGATCGCAAGGCTTGAGACTGCAGATAATTTAAGAAAAGAAAAAGAGATAGGAAGCTTCATAAAGGACCAGATACTTAATACCATACCAGATACCGTGCAGAACGGATCGGGAGATTGGATACTTAATTTTTCATTCCGCGGAGTAAACGGGACATCGCTTGCACTAAGGCTTGATATGGAAGGTATATGTGTATCCACCGGGTCAGCGTGCAGCTTAGGTACCGAGGAGATATCGCACGTATTAAGAAGCATAGGGCTTGAAAAGGCTTTGGCAGACGGGTCACTCCGTATAAGTATCGGGAAATACAATACCATGGATGAAGCAAAGGTCCTGGTTGAAAAGATACGCTTACTCACCGAAGAGCTTAGGAGTCTTACGGTTTAATATTAATTTTATGTTTATTATGGGGGAAAAGTGTTATGATTAAACATGATTTTCATCTGCATTCGTTTTTCTCGACGGATTCGGAGGAAAAGCAGGAGAATATCATAGAGTCGGCTCTTGAAAAGGGCTTTAAGGGCATATGCTTTACCGACCATATGGACTTATATTTTCCTCTTGAATGTTCAAAGAAATCCGGCGGAGATTTTACCTTTGATACGGATGAGTATTATGACTGCATAATGAAGCTTAAGTATAAATACCGCAACATCATAAAAGTGTATTTCGGTATGGAGATAGGCTTAAGGGACGAAGAAGATATAAAGGATAAATGTGTAAATGAGTATAAGGAGCTGATAGACAAATATCCCTTTGATTTTATCATCGGTTCCACACACTGCTTAGAGCACATAGATCCTTACTGGAAGGAGTATTGGGATGGAAGAACAGCGGAAGAAGGGCTTCGCAGATATTATGATGCCATTGATAAAAACGTTTCTGACTATGATTGTTTTGACTCCCTGGGTCATCTTGATTATCTTGTCAGGTACGTCTCGGAAGGTGCGGCATTAAGAAGCTTTATGAACGGGCAGCCTTGCAGCAAGGCTTTTGAAGGGGCCGAGCCTGATTTTTCCGAACAGCGTTTTTACGGAAAATATATGTATGATCCGAAGGACTACATGGATTATACCGACAGCATTATGAAAAAGCTGATAGATAAGGGGCTTGCCTTAGAGATCAACACGGCAGGTTTAAAGTACGGGCTCGGGTTTGCTCATCCCAGACTAGAGCTTCTTAAAAGATACAGGGAGCTTGGAGGAGAGCTTATCACCATAGGCTCGGACGCCCATCGTGCGGAGCATCTTGCATACGATTTTGAAAAGGTAAGAGAGCTGCTCGTTAATCTGGGCTATAAGTATTATTTTATATATAACAACAGAAAGCCTGAAGGAAATCTGCTTTAGGCGAGGTAACATCATGGCATTTGACGGAATAGTAATATCAAATATAGTACGTGATATGAAGGAAAAACTTGTGGGTGGCAGGATACTTAAGATCCAGCAGCCCGAAAAGGATGAGCTCATTATCACTATAAAGAATTATGACCAGTACAGACTTTTTATTTCAGCTGACGCGAGCCTCCCGCTTATTTATTTAAGCTCATCGAAAAAGGAAGCTCCGATCACAGCACCGAATTTCTGTATGCTTCTTCGGAAATACATCGGCACGGCGCGTATTACGGATGTGTATCAGCCGGAGTTTGAGCGTGCGGTCGTAATGGATCTCGAACATCTCGATGATATGGGTTACGTAGCTAAGAAAAAACTCATAGTTGAGATAATGGGTAAACACAGTAATATCATTTTCTGCAGCGGGGATGAGGACGGCTTAAAGATCATAGACAGTATAAAGCATGTATCCTCCGCTATGAGTTCGGTAAGAGAAGTGCTTCCGGGAAGAGACTATTTTATCCCCAAACAGGCGGATAAGATTAACCCTCTGACCACAACCGAGGAAGAGTTTGTAAGCCATATAGGAGGCTCACCCGACAAACTGGGCAAAGCTGTATATATGACCTATACAGGTTTTAGTCCTCTCATGTCAAACGAGCTTTTATTCAGGGCGGGCTTTGACGGAGAGACAAACGCCAAAGAGCTTTCGGGCGATATGCTTATACATCTCTACAGGCGTTTTGACGAAATGATGAGCGATATAAAGGAAGGGAAATACTGCCCCTGCATCGCCTTTGAAAACGATAAGGACCTTACTAAGGCGTTAGAGGATAAAGAAGGCGTACCCGCAGAGTTTGCGGCCCTTTCACTTACCATGTATGAAGCTGCACCCAACATGCTTGTAAAACAGTATGACAGTATCAGTCAGGTGCTTGAGGAATATTATGCGGCTAAAAACGTTGTAACCAATATCCGTCAGAAATCGGCCGATCTGCGCAAAGTTGTAGCTAATGCTGTAGAGAGGACCGTAAAAAAGCTTGAACTTCAGAAAAAACAGCTTGCGGATACCGAAAAGAGGGATAAGTACAAACTGTACGGAGAGCTGCTTACCACATACGGTTACGGGCTTGAAAACGGACTAAAGGAGTGCACGCTTAACAACTACTATACGGGAGAGGATATAAAGGTACCGCTTGATAAGGATCTAAGTCCTCTTGATAACGCTAAAAAGTATTTTGAAAAGTATTCCAAGCTTAAGCGTACTTACGAAGCCGTATCGGTGCAGGTTAAGGCTAGCGAAGAGGAGCTGGAGCACCTGGAGTCGGTGAATATGGCTTTGGAACTGGCTACCATCTCCGATGATCTTGAGGCTATAAAATCAGAGCTTATAGAATGCGGATATATAAAGGGACATTACGGTAAAGGCGGTTCCGGCAGAGTTCTGGGCGGTCATAACGGTTCAAAGCCGGGAAAAGCTCCTAATAAAAATGCCGGAAGCCGTGAAAAGTCCAAGCCTTTACATTATGTGACCGAAGACGGATTCCATATGTATGTGGGCAAGAACAATTACCAGAACGATGAGCTTACATTTAAGCTGGCAAACGGCGGGGACTGGTGGTTCCATGCCAAGAAAAATGCAGGCTCGCATGTTATAGTTAAGACCGAAGGTAAGGAGCTTCCCGATAAGGTATATGAGCAGGCGGCTTCTTTGGCAGCTTACTATTCAAAGGCTTCGGAAAATACGAAGACCGACGTGGATTATCTTCAGAGAAAAGACGTGAAAAAACCAAACGGCGCAAAGCCAGGTTTCGTTGTGTACTACACCAATTTTTCAATGACGGTGGTACCGAAAATAGATGGTCTGACCCTTGTAAATTGATGGACATCCTTTGACTTTGGATGGACATTGAAGAAAGGCCAGAGACAGGAGTAATATATAATGATTGACAAGCTTGAAAAAAAGTTCGGAAAGTATGCCATAAAGATGCTTATGAAATATGTGATCTTTCTTTATGCTACAGGCTTTATTATAAACCTGATAAACCCGGATCTTTACTATAACTGGCTTATGCTGGATATAGATAAACTGTTATCCGGTCAGGTATGGAGACTGGTTACCTTTATCATCCAGCCTGTAGATACCGACAACATCTTCAGGGTATTCCTCAGCATGTATGTGTATTTCATG
>JAFZJK010000208.1 GCA_017553965.1 Lachnospiraceae bacterium
AATCATGAAGAAAAAAATCTTAACTGTAGTTTTAACAGCACTTATGCTTGTGGGACTTACGGCATGCGGACCCAAATCCATCGAAGAAGTTGAGGGAACTGTATATGAATGTAAGCAGTTTTCGGCACTTTGTCCGGAGGATTGGTCCAATATACCTGTTATGGAATTAAATGATGATGCGATATCTGCAAATCATCTCCGTTTCTGCAAGTATGAGACCAAGGAAGGCGAAGAAGTAGGAAGTGCCATCAATTCCAATGCATATATCAATCTTGACCACTACACAAAGGATACCGAGATCTACGAGTCAAGAGACATATATAAGGCAGAGACGGTGCAGGATATAGAGCTTGAAGTAAACGGTGTTAAGTGGAAGGGTTATACAGGAGAGCTCGCACTCAGTAAGTTTGTAGTTCTCTGGATTGACGGTTCAGGTGAGTGGCAGGTTAAGATCTGTCTCTCGGACGAGGATGGCGATATCGACTATGATGATATGGAGATCCAGGCAATCCTTGCAAGTCTTAAAACAAAATAAAATCAATCTGCTCCGGTGAAAGCCGGAGCTTTTTGTATATATAGTTAAGTGTTTTCAGCCGATAAAATAGCACTATTTATACACAGAAGTGTAAAAAACATTTACAATTTTCGGTATAAGTGTTACAATAATAAATTGAGAGATTATGATTATTTGCACAAGATTTAGTATAAAAACAGATGTGAATTGTGCGATATATCAAAGGAAAGGGGCAAGGTATGATATCTAATCAGATACTGCAGAATGTTATTGAGGGGATCAAGACTATATCCAGAGTGGATATATGCATCATGGATACGGAGGGAAAGGCGTTAGCCGCTACCGTTAACAAAACCGATGAATATGAGGGTGCGGTGCTTGCATTTGTTGGATCGCAGGCAGAAAGCCAGTCGTTACAGAGTACGCATTTCTTTAAAGTCTTTGATGAACATCAGCTTGAATATATCCTGATCGTAAAGGGAGAATCTGAAGATGCCTATATGATAGGAAAGATGGCTGCATTCCAGGTGCAGAATCTGGTGGTGGCTTATAAGGAGCGTTACGACAAGGATAACTTTGTGAAGAACCTTCTGTTAGATAATCTGCTGTTGGTTGATATTTATACCAGGGCTAAAAAGCTTCATATAGATGCTGAAGCAAGACGTGTTGTTTTTATAGTTGAGACAAGCGTTGAAAAGGATAATATGGCTTTAGAAACTGTCAGGACCATGTTTGCCGCCACCAAGACTAAGGATTTCATCACTGCAGTTGATGAGAAGAATATTATCATAGTAAAAGAATTAAGACCCAATGACAGTTATGAAGACCTTGACAAGACAGGAAAGGTCATTCTTGACATGCTTAATACCGAGGCTATGTCAAAGGTTAGGGTTTCATACGGTACCATAATCAATGAGCTTAAAGACGTATCACGTTCCTATAAGGAAGCAAAGATGGCGCTTGATGTAGGAAGGATATTCTATACCGAGCGTAATATTATAGCTTACAGTAACTTAGGTATAGGCCGTCTTATCTACCAGCTTCCCATGCCTCTTTGCAAGATGTTCATTAAGGAAATATTTGATGGACAGATGCCCAGCGATTTCGATGATGAGACCATCGTTACCATTAATAAGTTCTTTGAGAATAACCTGAATGTTTCCGAGACATCCAGACAGCTGTATATTCACAGAAATACCCTCGTATACAGGCTTGACAAGATACAGAAGATGACCAATTTGGATCTTAGGACCTTTGAGGATGCCATTACATTCAAGATGGCACTTATGGTTGTAAAATACATGGATTATGTAGAGCATACCGATTTCTGATGCTTTTATAAAACCGGAGCAAAACGGAGAGTTATCTAACCCAAACGGTATAAGTTATGCAGTAATAGGTATCAGAGAAAAGGATCACGAAAGTATAATGAGAAACTACGAACTTGAAAGAGCGTTAAGCGGTGATATAGAGCCTCCCGTAATAAGGCTTGATGATGTATCGAAGGATTATGCCGATGACAGGCATGCTATCAAAAAGCTTAACCTTATTGTAAATAAAGGAGAGTTTGTATTTGTGGTCGGAAGCAGCGGTTCCGGAAAATCCACACTTATTAAGCTCCTTCTTAGAGAAATTGCCCCTACCTCAGGCAAGATCTATGTCATGGGGAAGGATATTTCCAGGCTGCGTCAGAAGGCTATAGCAAAGCACAGAAGAAATATAGGCATAGTGTTCCAGGATTTCAGGCTGCTGCCTGAGATGACTGTATATGAGAACGTGGCTTTTGCACAGCGTGTCATAGAGACTCCGATCAAGAAGATAAAAAGGGATGTCCCCAATATCCTGTCGGTCATGGGGCTTTCGGAAAGGCTTGATGCGTACCCTTCGGAGTTATCCGGAGGCGAGCAGCAAAGAGTGGCACTTGCTCGTGCATTGGTAAACAATCCAATGCTTTTGCTGGCCGATGAGCCCACCGGTAATCTGGACCCCAAGAATTCATGGGACATCATGAGATTGCTTGAAGATGTAAACAGAAGAGGTACCACGGTTATAGTGGTAACACATAATAAAGAAATAGTTGATATGATGCAGAAGCGTGTAGTACATCTTAATAAAGGTGTGCTTACCAACGATTACGAAAAGGGCGGATACACAAATGCAAAAAATTAGTACCTTTGTTTATGGTATCGGACAAGGCCTTAAAAATATATTCAGAAACAGGATGTTTTCGCTGGCATCCATCGCTACGATGGCAGCCTGTTTGTTTTTATTCGGAGTATGCTATTCTGTTATAGCCAACTTTAGGAGCATGATCAGCAAGGCAGAGCAAAGAGTTGGTATCACAGTGTTTTTTGACGAAGGCATAAGCGATGAAGGTATTTCGGCAATAGGCGAAAAGATCAGGATGCGTGCCGAGGTTTCCGAGCTGATATTTACTTCTGCAGAACAGGCGTGGGAAGAATACAAGAAGGAAAAATTAAGCCCTGAGCTTATAGAGACCTTCGGAGATGATAATCCTTTGGAGAATTCGGCGTCATATACCGTATATCTTAACGATATATCCATGCAGGGGTCTTTGGTAAGGTATATTACCGAGATAGAAGGTGTCAGAAAGGTTAACAACAAACAGGATGTATCGGAAAACCTTACAGGTATCAATAAGGTGCTGACGGTACTTGCCATAGCTATAATCATCATACTTTTGGGAGTAACCATATTTCTGATAAGTATTACCATTTCAACGGGTGTTTCGATCAGAAAACAGGAGATCTCGATCATGAAACTGATCGGAGCTACCAACTTCTTTATCAGGATACCTTATATCGTTGAAGGCATGATCATCGGTATTATCGGAGCCATTATACCTCTGGTGATAATCAACTTTAGTTACAGCGCGATCATAACAGCACTGCAGGATAATTTCCAATTACTCCTTTCGGGAACAGAGTTTGTAAATGTAAAGGACATCATGAAGGTGTTGATACCGGTATCCCTTGCCATAGGTATCGGCATAGGTTTTATAGGAAGCAATGTGACTCTTGGCAGACAGTTGAGGAAGATCGAGGTTAGCTGACACCTCATCCGGCACTGCGTGCCACCTTCCCCTCAAGGGGAAGGCAGATAAGTCAGCCATAAAGGCTTCCCCTTGAGGGGAAGCTGTCAGCGCCAGCTGACTGAGGAGGTGTTTAGTATAAGAGGGAGGACTTTGAAACGGTGACAAAGAAAACAGATATTAAAAGGATTGTCTGGTCGGTCCTGCTTATTTTGTGTCTTGTGGCCGGCATGTTTGAGGCACTTCCTCGCGTAAAAGCAGGGGCGGAGAGCTCT
>JAFZJK010000209.1 GCA_017553965.1 Lachnospiraceae bacterium
GCAGAAATTATCTACCGCAACAACCTCTGTCTTGATCTTTTTGTTTCTGTTTGGAAATCTCTTTGTAAGCTTGTCAAGTACTACCTTCATAACGCCCTCTCTTTTTCATAAAATAAAAAATGCCAGCCAAAGGCCCTTAAAGCCAACGGTTGGCAAGAATTGTCAAAGCATTAACCTGTATATGGCCTCTACATCGCTCTGTTCAAGAACGGTAAATCCGTACATCTTTCCGGAACCGCTTCCATCGCCGTAGCAGGCAGTATACGCCATCTGTTCAATATCCTCTTCCTTTGCGCCAAGCTCTTTAAAATTAAGAGGCATTCCGATGCTGTGAAGATATGTCTTTAATGCCTCGATACCGGCTTTGGCCGTTCTCTCAGGATTATCGAAATCCATCTCACATCCCCATACTCTTACTGCTGCCTTTGCAAAACGCATTATATCATGTTTTAAGTTATATGTAAATACAGCAGGCATTGTTACTGCAAGTCCGGCTCCGTGAGCACAGTCGTATTTAGCTGAAAGCTCATGCTCTATACCATGGCTTAACCAGTCCTGGGAACGTCCTACACCGCAGATATTATTATGGGCTACCATTCCTGCCCACATGATATTGGCTCTTGCCTCGTAATCCTCGGGGTTGGCTATTACCTTGGGTCCTTCGTTTCTCATGGTAAGTAAAAGTGCTTCTATCAATCTGTCGGTAACTTCAACATCCTTTGAATTTGTAAGATATCTCTCATACAAATGAGCCATGATATCGGTTATACCGCAGGCTGTCTGGTAAGGAGGCAATGTCATGGTAAGTGCTGGATTAAGTATTGAGAACTTAGGTCTGTATGCCTCTCCGCTCGCACCACGCTTAAGCATTCCTTCTTCCTTTGTGATAACAGAATCGGGTGAACCCTCGCTTCCTGCAGCTGCTATAGTAAGGACTGTTCCTACAGGAAGTGCCTTTGTTACAGGCTTTCCCTCATAGAAATCCCAGAAATCACCGTCATAAACGGTACCTGCAGCTATAGCCTTAGAAGAATCAATCGTGCTTCCGCCGCCTACAGCCAGGATGAAGTCCACGTTTTCCTTTCTGCAAAGATCAATACCTTCATATACAAGACCGCTTCTGGGGTTAGGCTTAACTCCGCCCAGCTCGACAAATGCTATACCTTCCTTTGTAAGTGACTCGTTAACTCTGTCAAGAAGTCCGGACTTAACTACTGAACCTCCGCCGTAATGAATGAGTACCTTTGTTCCGCCGAATCTCTTAACAAGAGCTCCTGCCATGTACTCCGAATCCTTACCGAATTGAAAATAAGTGGGTGCGTAAAAACTGAAATTATCCATTTTGTCTCCTTCCTATATATACCTTATAGTTTTAATCATTATCTAATGTTATGTATCATACTTAACTCATAATAAGTGCAGAATCATCTATGTCCGATACTTTTGCAAACCCTGTTGCGCTCATGATGAATCTCAATTCATTACCTATGCTCTTTATAAACTTAACTACTCCGTCCTTTCCTTCCTTTTCCAAAGAAGGGAACATGGATCTGCCGATAGCGGCTGCATCTGCTCCAAGAGCCAAAGCCTTATATACATCCGCTCCGCTTGCTATACCGCAGTCAACTATTATCTTAACATCCTTTCCTTTTAAAGCTTCCTTGATCTTCGGGAGTACCATCATGGGAGGTGCAGCATAGGGCAGACGTCCGTGATGATGGCTGACAATGATCGCCTTTGCACCGATCTTGGCACATTTTACAGCATCGGCTACACTAAGGACACCCTTTACCACAAAGGGAAGGTCTACCGATGTAACATAGGAATGCAGCATATCCGCAGTCTGGCAGGTCATCTCTTCTCCTATAACGATATCATATCCCGTAACACCGAAGATATGATCAATGTCCATACCTATACCGAATGCTCCGGCTTCCTTGGCATACTGCAGCTGGTCACGTACTTTTCCGTTATCTGCGTAAGGTTTTACTATCCTTACTGTTTTTGCTCCGGTATCTACTATTCTTTGGAACATATCGTTTTCCATCATGCCGCAGAAGTTAAGTGCATTACACTCCTTTGCCGCAAGCGAATATTCCTCAAGTCCCGTAAGCTCTCTCCCGTCATATTTTCCAAGATGTGAAAAGGCGGGTGTCATAACAGGAGTATCAAACTTTTCTCCGAAAAACTCAATAGAGATATCCGCCACTACGGAATCTATAAGCCTTTGCTCAATAAGAATGGAATCCATATATTTTGCAGTTATCTCATTTGCATCTGAAACTCTAGTATAAGCCATTTAGTTCCTCCTTCAGATATCCCATATATTTTAAATAATCCTCATCAGAGCTTAAGTGCTCCAATATTACCGGCATATCGGGATCTGCACCATTGATCCTTTCAGCATAATACCTTAACGGAAACTCTCCGTCTCCGGGACCGCATTCCTCGAGTCTGAAGGTATAACGGGTATCCAGATGCACATCCTTGATATGACAGCTTCTTATCCTGTCTCCCAACATATCAAAGCATTTATCTATGAATTTTACGGGATTAAAATATCTCTTTGCAGAATTGATCATATTAATGATATCCATATGGACCGAAAACCTTTCGCGGTCCACTGCTTCTATCAGTTTCAGATACTCCTTCGGTCCCGTAGGTACCATCCAGGGCATGGGCTCTATGGTAAAGTAAGTATTCTTTACATCTGCCCGGTCTATGATCTCCTGTATGGTCCTTACGGTCTTATCCCATGCTTCTTCGGTAAAATTCTCTTTATATCCGCCGTCCCATACCGGTCCGAAGGATCCGGCCACATTGACTGCACATCTTGCATTTATTCGGTCGGCAAGTTTTAACTGCTCAACACAGTAGTCGGTATCTTTAAAAGGATTTCTCCATATCCCGACCTCTGCGATAGTAAGCCCCGCCTCATCTGCTGCCTGCTTATATGCCATTATCTTTTCTTCGGGTTCATTGCTCTGAACCGGGAAAACTACCGTACGGCATCCTAAAGCAATCTGGTTCTTTGCCCACTCCTGCGGTGAAGTATGTTTAAGAGGTGATGATGTTCCAAGTCTCATATTAGCTCCTCCTTAAAAAAAGTTGGTCCAGACACGGTTTTCCGTTTCCGGAAGACCTATCTCTTTCTTTCCCATGGCAATGCTCTTCATAAGGAATACCATATTTCTGGCAAGCACTCTCATAACCTGTGTACCTTCGGCATCCTTCTCGCCCTCTCCCGGGAACCACCCGTAGATATTGTTCCAGTACTGACTGGTAGCTACAGGCATATTTGACAGCGTAAAGAACTTGTTAAGCTCATCAAAAGTTGCGGTACAGCCGGAACGTCTGGCACTGACAACACTGCAGCCTACCTTATAGCTTTTATCAAAAGAAGTACTATAGAATAATCTCTGAAGTGCCGACATCAAAGTTCCGTTTGCTGAGCCGTAGTATACAGGCGATCCGATAACCAGACCATCGGCTGCTTCAAACTTAACCGCAAGCTCATTTACGATATCGTCAAATACACATTTATGATTCTTTCTGCACGTCTCGCAGGCAATACAGCCTCTTATATCTCTTCTTCCAAGCTGTATGTTTTCAAACTCAACTCCGTTTTCGGCAAATACCTTTTCCATCTCACCGAAAGCCAGAGCTATATTGCCGTTTTCCCTGGGACTTCCGTTCAACATCAAAACCTTCAGTGTCTTATCCATTGTAACCTCCTCCGTTCAACAAAATTTCCAATTATAATCTTACAATATATTCTCTAAAACATTTTGTATTAAGGATGTAAAATGTTGTAAAACATGTTTCAACACCCATAAAGCGTAACCCCACCTTACAAAATTGTAAGACTGAAGTGCCGTAATGTCACCAAAAAAGATGTTCACACACTTATTTTTGTGCTAATATATGCTGTGTAATGAAACAGCTGATTCAAAAAAACAAATGGAAGGTTAATGAAAATGTCGATCCTTGAAGTAAAAAAATTACAAAAGATCTATACCACCCGTCTCGGAGGACACAGTGTAAGAGCACTTGAAAACGTGAACTTTTCCGTGGATCAGGGCGAATACGTAGCTATAATGGGTGAATCCGGAAGCGGTAAGACCACCCTGTTAAATATCCTTGCAGCACTCGACAGGCCCACCTCGGGCAGTGTCATCTTAGACGGTATGGAACTGACAAGTGTTAAAGAAAACGAAATGGCCGCTTTCAGGCGTAAGAACTTAGGTTTTGTATTCCAGGAGTTTAACCTGCTCGATACCTTTTCCATAAAGGACAATATCCTGCTCCCTCTGGTACTTAGCCGTGTATCCGTAAGTGAACTGCAGGGAAAACTTGACCCCATCGCTTCCGCTCTCGGGATAAGCGATATACTTGCCAAATACCCCTACGAGGTATCGGGAGGCCAAAAGCAGCGTGCTGCAGCAGCACGTGCCAACATTACAGACCCGAAGCTTTTACTCGCTGACGAACCCACAGGTGCACTTGATTCAAAATCCACTGACAGCATGCTTGAGACCTTTGAACAGATCAACAAAAACGGCCAGACCATACTTATGGTTACACACTCCGTAAAGGCTGCGAGCCATGCGGGACGTGTCCTGTTTATCAAGGACGGCGAAGTATATCATCAGCTGTAC
>JAFZJK010000210.1 GCA_017553965.1 Lachnospiraceae bacterium
AGTGCCGAGGCTACACGTCAGCATAATGATGCCAATGTGCTTGCAATGGGGGCCCGTGTAGTTGCAGGCGGTCTTGCATTAAAGATAGTTGATACCTTCCTTGACACACCCTTTTCAAACGGAGCAAATCATATCAGGAGAATCTCTAAGCTGTCATAAATACCGGATTACAAGCTGACGTACTCGTCTTATAACGGGCAGATTGCGAAACAATTCGCAAGTTTAGTAAGTTGATAGAGAAAGAAATAAAATGAATACAGTGATAAAAAAGATAGATGCCTCTCGTATGGCATCTTCTGATTTTAAGGAGGCTGCAGATTTCTTAAGAAGCGGAAAGCTCGTGGCATTTCCTACCGAGACGGTGTACGGACTTGGGGGTAATGCGTATGACAGCACTGCTTCCGCAAGGATCTACGCAGCAAAGGGGAGACCATCGGATAATCCTCTGATAGTCCATGTTTCCAGCTTTATAGAAATAGACCCTCTGGTATCCGGTATACCTGATGAGGCGAGGGCTCTGGCCGACCGGTTTTGGCCGGGACCCTTAACCATGATACTTAACAAGTCAGACAGGATACCGAAGGAGACAACAGGAGGACTTGATACAGTTGCCATAAGGATGCCATCGCACCCTATAGCAAACAGGCTTATAAAGGAGGCAGGCATACCGATAGCAGCTCCAAGTGCCAATGCTTCGGGGCGTCCGAGCACTACTAAAGCTGAGCATGTGATAGAGGATCTTAACGGAAAGATAGACATGATAATTGACGGAGGCTCGTCTGATATCGGGCTGGAATCAACTATCGTGGACTTAACCGTTAAGCCTGCACTGATCTTAAGACCCGGTTATATTACAATTGAGATGTTAAGAGAGGTACTCCCCGACATAGAATATGATAAAGCGGTACTAAAAAGGATGAGAGATGACAGCATAGTTGCCAAGGCACCCGGCATGAAGTACAGGCACTACGCACCAAAGGGAGAGCTTACCATCTTTGAGGGCGATATCGGAGCGGTCTTTCGGGCTATAGTCAGGGAGGCTGAAAGCAGGCTAAAAGCAGGACACTCGGTAGGGATACTTACGAGTGACGAGCTTGCAGGAAACTATATAGCTATCGAACATGCAGATGCTAAAGATTTATCCGGAGATAGCAGAGATAAAGCCATACAGGGAAAAAGTAAGCTTTATATAAGAGATATAGGCTCCCGAAATAACGAGGCGGAGATAGCCGCAGGCCTTTTTGATGCCTTACGATATTTCGATGAAGCAGGTGCGGAATATATATATGCGGAGGCCTTTAATGAAGGAGGTCTCGGTCAGGCCATAATGAACAGGCTGATGAAGGCAGCAGGCTACAATATCATCAAAGTAAACTGAGCTTGTTATGTAATTGTAATACATATAATACACAAAAACTCCACCCGATAGATTTAGGGTGGCGTTTCGCTATTAATGTGATTTTTTAAGGTTTGTTTTCGACAATTGCGTTTTCAATCACTGCCTGAAGTCTGTCAAATCTGCCATGGTATATCGTGTAGAGCAGATCGTTCATTGATCTAAGACCTCTCAGCAGCTGTTCTTCGGTGATAAGCCCTTTTTCCCTGGCCTCAGCCGCTTCGTCACAATCTAGGACCTTGAGGCTGCCGGTCGGAGATACAACTACATCAAAGAGCAGATCTTCGTATGTAAAAGAATTTGTTTCATCGTCTATGATACAGTCGATTATATCACAGTACCAGTACTTGAGATTTCCCTCGCAGTCCATGATCTTGCTGACCTTCCAGCCTTTATCAAGGAAAAATGCCGAGACACCGCAGGCAAATTCCTGTTTGGGATTAAGAGTCTTCCAACTCGTGATCAGCAGATTATCCTCAAGCTTTAAGATGTTATCCTTGGTGAGCGCGATCGTTTCATCAGGGATGAATCTTCTTCTGTACAGGTGCAGGTTCTCAATATCCATATCTTGTACCCTTCCTCAAAACTTTATTTAACTTTGAGCTTTATCTTAAAGGTCTTGGAAGTCTTTTTCTTACCGTTATCAATGGTACATTTAACATTAATCGTACAGGTACCTTTTTTCTTAGCCTTTATAACACCGGTCTTTGAATTGACTGTGGCAACTTTCTTGTCAGAGGATGAGAACTTAATGCTGCATTCGGTGTTATTGCCAAGTGTCAGTTTGCTTACCGCATTTAAGCCGACGGGCAGATCAACCGAAACGGTGGTCTTCTTACCCTTTTTAATCCCTATGGAATCCACAACATAGATCATATTAAGAAGATCCTTGTTGGAATCCCTTAAGGTGTACTCGTACAGCTCTGGTTCATATCCGTAATACTCTGCGTAATACTTGAATTCATCGTTTGTATCAACGATGAACTTAGCCATAGGAGTATCGGCATAAACTTTAGCAGACTTAAAGGAAAGTGAATAATAATCATATTCCTCGACACTCTTAGGGAAGGAAACTGTCGGCTGGATATAAATATCTTCTTCGGGACCGCTTATAAAGTGGTTTGTTACGGTGTAGTAGTTAAGAGAAATAACACCTTCCGGAATCTCGATATTCTCTAAAGTAGCCGGAACATCAACCAGGGCCGTCATATCCTTATTGTAGATACAGTTCTTATATGAACAATAGGATTCATTGTCTGGATGGATGGTCACCTTCTTTAATGCAGGTGCATAAGCGATCATAGGAGTGTAAATAGAAAATACGCTCGCAGGGATCGAAATAGAGGTGAGGTTCCAGGCTGTCTTTAAGTCAAGGTCAAGCCACATAACGCCTTCGGGGATATCAAGTGACTTGATAGCAGAATTCTTAAATACACCGGGCGCGATATATGTGGTATCCGGCAAAAACTCTATCGATGTTTTATCCGAAGGATAGTATATAAGCCAGGGGAAAGGTGATCTCTCGTCATTTTCATCAAGATAGTAGTAATAAATTCCGTCCTTGTATTCACTTAAGGAAGGAGTTTCCTTATTAAGAGTTACTTTGCCGGTAAAACCTGCAAAGGCATCATAATCGATATCCTTAAGTGATTCGGGAAGTACCAGCTCTACATCGGGGTTAAAGCCTGCGAAGCAGTAGCTCTGCATAGTGATAAGATTTTTAGGGAAGTTAAACTCCTTGATCTTATCGCCGCCTTCGAAAGCATAATAACCGAATATCTCAACAGAGTCAGGGAAGTTGATAACCTCGGTATTGTAGTAATTTCCTGAAAGGCTCAGGTTATCGATAAATAAAGTACCCTCAGCAACGTTGATGGTTTTTTTGTTAAAATCAATAGCCTCAAGACTCTTAATGGTCGCATCATAGTAACTGTTGTAATATTCATGATAGAGACCGCCGTCTTTGATTGAATAACCATTCTTGTTGTTCTTTACGGTTATCTTGTCAAAGTTGATGTCGCCGCAAAGATAAAGAGTGGCATTCTCGGGGATAACTGCATTCTTGATGCTGTCAAGACTGCCGAGACTTACATATTGAACATCCTTGTTAAACTTTATGTCTGTTAAGTTGGGGCATTCCCAGATGTAAACTTCGTCCAGATCTGACTTGGAAAGATCGAGTGATTTAAAGCTTTCGGAACCGCTTACATTTAAATAACCCATAATCTTTCCAAACTTAATTGTCTCGAGCTTATTACAGTTGATAATCTCATAGGAATTGTAATATTCCGGAGTATTAACGATCTTTGAGAGATCAACCTCCTTAAGAGCAGGGCAGTAGGAAAGATAAAGATATGTAAGAGTGGAAGGCAGTGCCAGTTTTTCAAGTCCGTCGGCTGAAATGGAAACACTTTCCACACCTTCGGGAATAGTGATCGATTTTATATTTTCACCGACCCACATGGACACATAGGTTATACCGGAATCGGCAGGGATAACGACATCTTCGTCAGTTCCGTAATAACCCCATACGCAGGTACCGTCTTCACTGATATCAAAGTCTGAAAGCTCTGATGCAAAAGCTGATTTTGCAGGAGCTTCAAAGACTATGAGCTGAAGAGCAAGTGCCAACGTAAGAACAAAAGCAATTGTTTTTCTGAGTGATCTTTTCATTTTCCTTGTAAACCCTCCTTAGCTTTGTTTTATGCTCAAGCGGACTAGAGCACGGCTAAGCTTTGCTTCGGCAATGCGCTGGTCTCGGTCGCTTAAGTTGGCATCCTTGAGGCGTTCCTCGGCTCTTTCTTTAGCGGAAAGAGCACGCTGCTCGTCTATATCCTCTTTCCATTCCCAGGTGGTAGCCAAAAGATGGCAGGAGCCATCCATTACTGAGAGCATACCGCCTATGCAGGCTGCAGTACGCTGTGTGCCATCCTCGAGACGGATGTAGGCTTCTCCCATGCCAAGAGCAGTACAGAAATTACAGTGACCGGCAAGTACTGCCATGTCACCTGTGACTGTTCTGCACTTTACTCTTTCTATATCGCCTGAGAAGATCAGACCGTCAGGCGTTGCAATCTGGATAGGGAATGTATTCATTTATCATACCTTCTTTAATTATTTGCTTTTTCAAACACTTCGTCGATTGTTCCGACAAACAGGAACGCACTTTCAGGTAATGAGTCGCACTCACCGTCAAGGATCATCTTGAAGCCTCTCAAGGTCTCTTTAAGAGGAACATACTTTCCGGGAAGACCGGTGAACTGTTCTGCAACAGAGAAGGACTGTGACAGGAAACGCTGTACCTTTCTTGCACGGGATACGGTCATCTTGTCTTCTTCCGAAAGCTCGTCCATACCCATGATGGCGATGATGTCCTGGAGCTCCTTATAACGCTGGAGAACACGCTGCACTGAACGGGCGATCTCATAATGCTCTGCACCTACGATGTCAGGAGTAAGGATACGGCTTGTTGAGTCAAGAGGATCAACTGCCGGATAGATACCCTGGCTGGCGATATCACGTGAAAGAACCGTGGTAGCGTCAAGGTGTGTGAATGTTGTAGCAGGAGCGGGGTCGGTAAGGTCATCCGCAGGAACGTATACAGCCTGTATGGAAGTGATAGAACCCTTTCTGGTAGATGTGATCCTTTCCTGAAGGGCACCCATTTCTGTAGCAAGGGTGGGCTGGTAACCTACGGCTGAAGGCATACGGCCAAGAAGTGCCGAAACCTCGGAACCTGCCTGTGTGAAACGGAAAATATTGTCAATGAATAAAAGCACGTCCTGATTCTTTACATCACGGAAATACTCAGCCATGGTAAGCCCTGAAAGACCTACTCTCATACGTGCTCCGGGCGGCTCGTTCATCTGACCGTAGACTAAGGCGGTCTTTTCGATAACGCCCGATTCTTTCATTTCATTATACATATCATTACCTTCACGGGTGCGTTCGCCAACGCCTGTGAAGATGGAGTATCCGCCGTGCTCTGTGGCTACGTTGTGGATAAGCTCCTGGATAAG
>JAFZJK010000023.1 GCA_017553965.1 Lachnospiraceae bacterium
GTTCAAGGAGGCGCTTATGCGTTATATCATCACAGGAAAAAATATTGATGTTACCGAAGGTTTAAAGAATGCCATCTATGAGAAGATCGGTAAGCTTGAGAAGTATTTTAAGCCCGATACAGAGGTACATGCCACCTTCAGTGTCCAGAAGGACAGACATAAGATAGAGGTTACCATACCCATTAAGGGTACCATCATCAGAGCAGAAGAGGAAAGTACAGATATGTATGTTTCCATCGACCTTGTTGAGGAAATAATTGAAAGGCAGATCAAAAAATACAAGAGTAAGATCGTTGATGCTAAGCAGAGTGCTGCATCACTTAGTGACGCCTTCGCTGCAGAACCTTCAGAGGAAGAGGAAATCGTGATCACCAGGACCAAGAAATTTGCTATGAAGCCCATGGATCCCGAAGAGGCCTGCATAGAGATGGAACTTACCGGTCATAATTTCTTTGTATTCAGAAATTCTGAAACCGATGAGGTAAATGTTGTATATAAGAGGAAAGGAAATACCTACGGCCTTATCGAACCGGAGTATTGATATGGTGGCAGGAGATAGATAATGGTACCGAGTTTACTATTGGCTTTAACAGTGATCATAGTTATGATCGATGTACTGGTGGGGATACATCGAGGTTTCCAGTATAGTCTGGTACGACTTCTGGTATGGATCGCAGGTACATTCGTTGCGGTTTTGATTTCCAGGTCGGTCACTGTGTTTTTATTACTGAAGCTTGCAAAGGTTCCGAATATGAATCTGTTTGCGTTTGATGTATTCGGAAGCAGGCTGGATTCCCTTACCGATTCCGTAGGGACACATTTGACGGGACTGACCGTATCATTTATGGTTCCGGTCGTATTCGTCGGGTTATTTATCATAACCAAGTTTATTACATGGCTGATTTATATTTTCATTAAAAAGCTAATCATTAAGTCTGCTAAAAAGGCTACAGCACATAATGCAGCTGTGGATGCCGTAAAAGCAGTAGAAAGTTCGGAGATGCCGGACATAGAGTCAGCGGATATGGAACAACCGGTCAATCTGACAGGTATGGGTTCTGAGACTTCCGATGACCCCGAGTTCGGTACCTTCGGAATATACCCTAAGGATGAAAAGCCGAAACCGGTTTTCTCTGACGGGGAGGAAGCGGAAATTACAGATCCGTTGCTTGCAGCTCCTGAGTCAGAAAATGTAGCCGTTAAGAGCTTAGCCATGGCAGATCCGCTGCTTTTGGCAGCCAGAGGACAGCTTCCTGAGGTTGATACTGAAGATGCAGTTCCTGAAGCGCAGGAGGTTCCCGAAACTGCAGAAGAAACCGATGGCTTTGCAGCTTTAGCAGCATCAGAGGATGGATTTGAAAGCCTGGCAAGAGCTTCTCTTATGGAAGATGCTCAGCGTGAGACTGAAAACAAGAAAAGCGTTGAAAAACCTAAGAAGGTTAAGGTTAAGAAGGTAAAGCTTCCAAAGCGTAAGAAGCTTAAAAGAAAGCATTCGATCGCAGCATTTCTTACTAAAAAATCAGTCGCATCAAGCGTGTTCGGAGGTATCCTGGGGGCGGTCATTGCAGTTTATTCCTGCGCGATCATTGCATCACCTGTTTCGCAGATTGTCAGGATCATAGCTGATGAGAAGGTTGCAGATGCTGCTGTGGATGTAGTTTCTACAGCAGCTAATGAGGATATTATTGAACTGTTTGAACATGCGTTTGACAAGAGAGAACCTAAGGTAGATAAGTTGCCCAAGGTATTCGAGATTAGTGAAAGCTTCAGCTTAAGACCTGAGGATATAACGGAAGTGTTTGATACCGCGGATGATTCGGTAGTACATTATATTTATAAATATACCGGAGCTGACTTTGTGGCATCGTCCATATATAATTCTCTGACACCTATAAAACCTGAAGATATCGAGATTACCAAGCAGGGTGTTAAAGAGTACAATTTCCCTGATTCATTAAGGCATTATTCAAGGTATATACCGCAGCTTTGTTCTCTTATAGAAGTCCTTCACAAGGGAGAAGGCATGAGCATGGAAGCGTTAAATAAAGTAGAGAGTACTTTACAGCTTTTATTTAAGTCGGGTGAAAAAGGTGATCTGTTATCCAGTTCCGATAAACTGGATATAGCAAATTCCATGGTGGATAAGCTGAATGAAACCATAGTGGAACAGTTAGGACCTTATACGGTTGATGTTAAGCTTCAGCATTTTGATACATTTGCCCAGGTTGATTACGGCATGTCCGAAATGTTTGAAGAAATGAGAAAGATAATCCGACTTGGATTATTCGAGAAAAAATATGCTGCTATGGAGAAGACACAGTAGTACAACTAAGGACCTTGATACAGGATTTACCTGTAGTCAAGGTCCTTTTTCTTTAATGAAAGCTTATTGATGACAGAAAATCTGAAAGAGAGGAATTAGTCTTCGCTACAGTCTACACAGCCTATTTTAAGTATGCTGCCGTCATATTCCACGTGACACTCGAAGCTGTCTTCATTAAGTGCTATATACCAGGTTGAAGTGTCGGAATAATTTTCCTCGGGAGCATATATGTAACCGGCATTCTTTACCTGCTCTATGTAGGACAGAACATCATTTTTGGTAACACCGTTGTAGGTTATATAGGAGTTGCTGTCTGTACCTGAACTTCCCATAAAGTTACCGCCCTTAAACTCGGGAACATACTGAAGCATTGTGGTTGAGTAGAGACGGCGGATCTCTTCATCCGTATTATCATCTTTGGTCTCCTCAAAACCGGAGCCGAGTCTTAAAGTGTTATCCTTGTAAGTAAGTACAACTTTCCAATCTTTGTCATTGAAAGCCGAATAGGTAAGGGTATCCGAAGATGTTTTTTCATCGGCATTTACCGTATAGCCGGCTTTTTTTAATTCTGAAATATAAGAGGTTGCTTCTTCTTTGGTTACATCGGAAAATACCGCATAATCAAATGTGCCCTGTGAATCCTGACCTGTAAAAGCTCCGGACTCAAAAGCTGGAAGCCATATGAGGAATGTCATATTACGATACTCTGTTCTGTCGAACTTGTCCCGTGATACCGGAGATGAAGTAACAACGGCAGGTTCATCGGTAGGGGTGACTGACGGAATATCGGTTACAGCTTCGCCGGTGGGCTCTGCGGCAGTGGGGGTGGTTGTTTCATTACCCGGTTTAGTGTCGTTATCCGTTTTGGCCGGAGAGGGAGTAGTTTTATCACCTGAACCGTCCGGTTTAGATGTAGTCGCTCCGGGAGTGATATCCTCTTTGGGCGAGGCAGTCACATTGTTGTCCGATCCGTCTGTATTCTCAAAAGGGGTTCCTTTTGTATAGTCCTTATCACATCCGCAGGCACTTACAGCGATACTCAATGACAGGATGGTAATTGCTATATATTTTGAAAGCTTCATGTCTATTGCTCCTTAGTTACCGAACAGTATTCAACGTATATTATAATACTATAAAAATGTTGCTTTTTCAATGTTTTTTCATGATACCGGGTTTTTTAACAGCCGGCAAAAAATCACGAACAAATGGTTGCATTTGTGCCTGAAATGCGGTATAATACTATATCTAGGGGCTAAAATGGTTTTTGAGGTAAAAAACCAATTAAAAAATGGCTCGTGAACCTAAATTAACGAAACGGAGAAAGTCATGTCTGCAAAATACGACGGAAGCGAAATAGTAGTATTAAAAGGACTTGAAGCGGTCAGAAAACGTCCGGGTATGTACATTGGAAGTGTCGGAAGCCGTGGTCTGCATCATCTTATCTGGGAAATACTGGATAACGGTATAGACGAGCATTTGGCCGGATTCTGTAATGAGATAGAGATAGTGATGCTAAAGGACGGAGGCATAGCTATAACCGATCACGGGCGAGGTGTGCCTGTAGATATGCACCCGACAGAGCATATGCCTACGGCCAGGGTCGTATATACGGTACTTCATGCCGGCGGTAAGTTTGGCAATAACGTATATAAGGTATCGGGCGGATTGCACGGAGTCGGTGCGTCCGTAGTAAATGCTCTTTCCGAGCATATGATAGTTGAGATAAAAAGAGACGGAAAGGTATTCCGTGATGAATACAGAAACGGTGGAAATCCGGTCACAGAGCTTGATAAAAGCGGATTACTTCCGGCAGTAGGCAAATGTAATAAGTCTGATACCGGTACCAAGGTTACTTTTTATCCTGATAAGACCATCTTTGAATCGGTTGATTTTAAACCTGAGATCATAGTTAAAAAGCTAAAAGAAACAGCATACCTTAATAAAGGACTTAAGATCACCTTTACCGATATGCATACGGGCTTTAATCAGGTATTCTGTGAGCAGGACGGTATTAAGAGCTTTGTGGCTTATCTTTCCAGGGAAGAGACAGTTATACACAAGGACCCTATATACATTGAGGGGAAGAGCGGAGACATAGAAGTTGAGATCGCTTTTCAGTACAATAACGGTTTTTCCGAACAGATCAATGCTTTCTGTAACTGCATAAATGTGGTGGACGGAGGTACACTGGTTACCGGTTTTAAGTCGGGACTTACCCGTGTCATGAACCAATATGCCAGAGAGCTCGGAGTATTAAAGGACAAGGATGAGAACTTTGACGGTAAGGACATAAGAAACGGCCTTATAGCCATAGTTTCCATAAAGCATCCGGATCCTCAGTTTGAAGGACAGACCAAGACCAAGCTCGGAAACAATGATGCAAAGGTAGCTGTGGAGGACGTATTTACACAGGAAGCCACAGTATATTTTGATAAAAATGTCGAGATACTTAAAGCTATACTTGATAACTCGCTCAGGTCTTACCAGGCGAGAAAAGCCGGTGACAAGGCAAGGACTGCTGTATTAAAGCAGTTAAGCGATGTGGATACCAAGAGCAAGCTTGCGGCATGCTCATCGAAAAAGCCGGAGGAGTGCGAGATATACATAGTAGAGGGTGATTCTGCGGGCGGTACCGTTAAGACTGCCAGAAACAGAAAGACACAGGCAGTACTTCCGCTTAGAGGCAAGATACTTAATGTAGAAAAAGCAACTCTTGAAAAGATACTCGTAAACAATGAGATAAAGTCCATGATAGCTGCATTCGGATGCGGTATAGCGGATGATTTCGATATACAGAAGCTTAAGTACGGAAAGATCATAATCCTTACCGATGCCGATGTTGACGGAGCTCATATCAGTACACTGCTGCTTACCTTCTTTTACAGGTTCATGCCCGAACTTATCATGGAAGGTAAGGTATACAGAGGACTTCCGCCTCTTTACAGGGTGGAATATGAGGTAACCGAAAAAGGCAAAAAGAAGAAAAAGAACGAATATATATTTGATGATCACGAACTGGAAAAGTTTAGACGTACCGGTCAGAAAATACTGTCATTACAGCGATACAAAGGACTCGGAGAGATGGATGCGGATCAGCTTTGGGAGACCACTCTTGATCCGGAGCAACGACTTTTGGCTCAGGTGTCGATAAGTGACGGTGTGGAAGCTGACGAGATAACCTCTATGCTCATGGGTACCAATGTACCTCCGAGACGTGACTTTATAATGAGCGAAGCGGACAACGCAAACCTCGATCTTGCTTAAAATGTCGTCATGCGAAGCGTGATGACAGTCAGTCCGCGCGACGCTTGGCGCGGTACAATAAAAAGAAACTCAGAACGCAGTGATGAGTTTCTTCTGTAAGAGCTGGCGATTGCTATGATGCAATATTTACCAGTCAGTCCGCGTGACGCTTGGCGCAGTACAATAAAAAGAAACTAAAGGGAGAACGAAAATGAGTGAACCTAAGGAACAGATAGTGCAGCTTGATTTTGCGGAGGAGATGAAGACCTCCTTCCGTGATTATGCATTGAGTGTAATACTGGCACGAGCACTGCCGGACGTAAGAGACGGACTAAAACCTGTTCAGAGAAGAATACTCTATGCGATGAATGAGCTGGGACTTGATCCTAAAAAGCCGCACAGAAAGAGCGCACGTATAGTGGGCGATACCATGGGTAAATACCATCCTCACGGTGACAGCTCCATATATGATGCACTGGTACACATGACTGAGGATTACTCCTTATCGGTTCCTTTGGTAGATGGACACGGTAATTTCGGTTCCATAGACGGTGATGGAGCTGCGGCTATGCGTTATACGGAGGCCAGGCTTTCCGACGGTGCCATGACCATGCTTGAAAACCTCGATAAGGGTTTGGTGGATTTTATGCCCAACTTTGACGAGAGTGAAAAAGAACCCAAGGTCTTACCTGCCATGCTCCCGAACCTACTTATAAACGGTACGACCGGTATAGCTGTAGGTATGGCGACCAATATCCCTCCGCATAACCCCGGAGAGGTTATAGACGGAGTTATAGCATATCTTGATAATCCGGATATTACGGAAGAAAAACTATTGAAATACATTCCCGGTCCCGATTTCCCCACAGGCGGCATAATAACCAACACCGATGTGCTTCCTGAGATCTATCGTACGGGTGAGGGCAAGATCAGAGTGCGTGCACGTACCGAAATAGAAAACGGTGAAGCAGGCAGAAAAAACATAGTAGTTACCGAGATACCATACACCATAGCGGGCAATAAGCTTAAGCTGGTGGAAAACCTTGTATCTCTTATGAAGGATAAGTCTTTTGAAGAAATTTATGATGTAAGGGATGAGTCATCAAAGGAAGGTATCCGTATAGTCATAGAGGTAAAGAAGGACAGGGATCCGGAGAACCTTTTAAACGGTCTCCTTAAAAAGACATGTATGGAGGATACCTATACGGTAAACCTCCTGGCGGTAAAGGATAAACAGCCTATAGTATTCAGCTTAAAGAGCCTGGTTAAAGAGTTCGCCGATTTTCAGGAGATACTCTATACAAAAGAGCATGAATATCTGTTAAATAAAGCCGAAGCAAGGCAGGAGATAGTAAACGGTCTGCTAAGAGCTACAGACGTGATAGACCTGATCATAGAGATACTGCGCGGAAGTTCATCGGTAAAACAGGCTAAAGACTGCCTGATATCCGGTATCACCACCGATATCCGTTTTAAGAATCCGGGGTCTGAACAGCAGGCTAAAACCCTTAATTTTACAGAACGACAGGCTGATGCGATCCTTGCCATGCCTCTTTCAAAGCTGATCGGACTGGAGA
>JAFZJK010000211.1 GCA_017553965.1 Lachnospiraceae bacterium
AAGCTGGTAGGTCTCGGAGATGAAATGCACAGGATTAAAGGCTTCTCAAGAGGTATGAAGCAGAGGCTCGGTATAGCACAGGCACTGCTCGCAGAGCCAAAGCTCCTTATCTGTGATGAGCCCACATCCGCGCTCGATCCGATAGGACGTAAGGAGATCCTGGACATCCTGGTATCGGCTAAGGACGAGACCACCATACTTTTCTCCACACACATCCTGTCAGATGTGGAGCACATCTGTGATGAGATGGCGCTCTTAAACGACGGTAAGATCATCATGCAGGGTACCATTGAGGAAGTAAAGAAAAAGCGCCGCAGCAATGCACTCCTGATACAGCCCGAAAGAAAAGCTGACGCTAAAAAACTTGCAGATATCTTCAAGCTATCACAGGAAAAAGAAGGCACATTGCTCCTTAACGACTCCGCAAAGCTTCCCGAAGTACTTAGATACCTTGCCGATAATGACATCCCCTTTGTAAGGCTGGAAAAGCAGGAAGCAACCTTAGAAGACATATTTATCGACGCTATACACAGTAACTAGAGGACAAAGTATAAAAGCTAAGCTTTCATACTTTCATCGGTGACATAAGCAGGCACGTCACCGATGGGCACAAGCCTGCGGCAATTGCGAGATATGACAGCATTTATAAAAAAAGAATGTATGGAGTTCACCCGTACGGGAAAACTCCTGATCTTATCAATCATATTCATATTATTCGGGATACTTAACCCGGCCATGGCAAAGCTTACACCCTGGCTCTACGAGATGCTATCGGAAACATTTGCGGACCAGGGACTGATAGTAGGAGAGGTCAAGGTCGATGCACTCACCAGCTGGACACAGTACTTTAAAAACTTCTCCATGATACTGATAGCCTTTGTACTTCTCTGCAGTGCAACGTTCACAAATGAATACCAGAAGGGCACACTGGTGCAGGTAGTTACCAAGGGCCTCTCAAGGAGAAAAGTATATTTCTCAAAGCTCCTTACCGGATACGCCGTATGGACGGTAATGTTTCTCATCTACACAGGTGTAACGCTCGGCTACACCATGTACTTCTGGGGAAACGACGGAGTATCAAACCTGTTTTACGCGATACTGTTCCCGTGGGTATTCGGCATGGTGATCATGAGCATGCTTACGATGTTCGGAGCTTTTGCTTCCAACAGCGGTCAGGTGCTGCTCGGTACAGGCGGTATCTTTTTCATCTGTATAATACTTGGCTACGTACCGAAGCTTTCAAAGTATCTGCCCACAAGACTTATGGACGGCTTAGAGATCTGTAACGGGACCTCACAGGTTTCGGATTTTACAACTGCACTCATAATTTCTTTGACCGTAATGGTGATAAGCGTTATAATTGGTATGGGAACTTTTGACAAAAGAAAACTGTAAAGGAACAGCTTATGATAATTAGGATAGATGAAATGTCGGACATCCCGATATATCTTCAGTTAAGGAACCAGATAGTAATGGGTATCTCGAGCGGCGAACTTAAAGCAGGCGAAAAGCTCCCCACAGTAAGGGACTTAGCGCTTGAGATGGGCATAAACACCATGACGGTCAGCAAAGCCTACCAGCTCTTAAAAACCGAAGGCTACATCATGACCGACCGAAAAAACGGTGCCCGTATCAGGACCGAGATCAAAAAAGAAGCATACATATCGGATGCAAATAAAACAGAACTAAAAAGAATAGTCTCCGAAGTGCGCATATCCGGAGTACCCAAACAGGAATTGTTTGATCTGATCGAACTATACTGGGGAGGTGAACAATAATGTCACTTATTTTCGGAATAGTAATGGCTTCCATTCTTGTACCCACATTACTTATCATGTCTTTTATTCTTTATCCCAAGAACTGGAAAACTTCCAAACTGATATTTGGCGTATCCATGAGAAAAGAATATACCGAAGGCGATACCGCAGAAACTGTAGATAAACTGTACAACACCCGCCGTAACCAGGCAAAAAAGTTCCTGCTGTTAAGTTTTATTGCTTCGGTCATCCTGCTCTTATTACATGGATTCATCCTCCAGACCACACTTTGGATGATACTCATATTTGCATCCCTTTTGGGCTTATATATTCCTTATTTCATCGGAAACCGTGAAATGAAGAGCCTTAAAAGAGCATTGGGGATCACTGCGGAAAAGATCAGCTATACCGATATGAGTGCAGCCGGTTCGATCCGGACCGTTAAATTTTCAAGTATATTGCTCCCTAATCTGATCGGGTTTATATGTGTTCTTATAGCCTTTTTTATCGACTTAAAAATAATACCTCTAAACTCCGATCTGATCGGTAATTTCATGGGTACCGGGGTTTGTGCCACATTCTTCGTAATGGGTATTGTTATATCCGTTATCGCATATTTGATGGACAGCTTAAAGAACGAAGTCATTTCCTCGGATTCAACGATCAATACCAATTATAACCGTGCCAAAAAGAAAAACCTTTCCAATTCCATCATTGCCTTCTTATGGCTCAATGCCATATTAATGGTGCTTAGTTACGTATTCAG
>JAFZJK010000212.1 GCA_017553965.1 Lachnospiraceae bacterium
ATAATTTGCTACTCGCTGTTTCGCGCAGCGCAGACTTTTCACGTTTAGCGTGCCGTTTTTGCACGCTGTGAAAACGTCTGATAAGGATTTTGCATATACAGATAAATAGTATTTTTATACGTGTTCATATGCAAAATCCGATAATTCTGCGATGTAGCAAAATATATTTAAGCCCGCTCGTTATTATATACGTATTAAGTGTGACAGGAGAACCGTCCCCCTGTCACATCTCAGTTATTTAGAAGTCCATTTTCTTTTCAAAGTATGCCTTAAGATCAGCGATGGCGATACGTTCCTGCTGCATTGTGTCTCTGTCACGTACTGTTACGCAGCCGTCGGTCTCGGAATCGAAATCATATGTAACACACCAAGGTGTTCCAATCTCATCGAGTCTTCTGTATCTCTTTCCGATGGTGCCTCTGTCATCAAATTCACAGTTCCAGTATTTGGAAAGTTCGTCAAATACCTTTTCTGCACCCTCATTAAGCTTCTTTGAAAGAGGAAGCACACCTACCTTTACAGGAGCAAGTGCGGGATGGAAATGAAGGACTGTACGTACGTCTCCGCCTTCAAGCTCTTCCTCGTCATATGCTGCACAAAGGAATGCAAGTGTTACACGGTCTGCACCAAGTGAAGGCTCAACAACGTAAGGAACGAAACGTGCATTCTTTTCCTCGTCGAAGTATGTGAGGTCTTCCTTGGACAGGTTCTGATGCTGTGTAAGGTCGTAGTCTGTACGGTCTGCGATACCCCAAAGCTCGCCCCAACCGAACGGGAACAGGAACTCTATATCTGTGGTGCCCTTTGAGTAGAAGCAAAGCTCCTCGGGGCTGTGGTCACGAAGTCTCATCTCATCCTCTTTGATGCCGAGTGAAAGGAGCCAGTCGCGGCAGAAGCCTCTCCAGTACTGGAACCATTCAAGGTCTGTACCGGGCTCGCAGAAGAACTCAAGCTCCATCTGCTCGAACTCTCTGGTTCTGAATGTGAAGTTACCGGGTGTTATCTCATTTCTGAAGGACTTTCCTATCTGGCCGATACCGAAAGGAAGCTTCTTTCTGGATGTACGCTGTACGTTCTTAAAGTTAACGAATATACCCTGTGCTGTCTCAGGTCTTAAATATACAGTGTTCTTTGCATCCTCGGTTACGCCCTGGAATGTCTTGAACATAAGGTTGAACTGACGTATATCGGTAAAATTGTGCTTTCCGCATGTAGGGCAGGGAATCTTGTTTTCTTCGATGAAGTTCTTCATCTTTTCCTGGCTCCAGCCGTCTACGCTGCCGTCAAGTGTGATACCTTTTTCTTCTGCATAGTCTTCGATAAGCTTGTCTGCTCTAAATCTTTCATGGCATTCCTTACAGTCCATAAGAGGATCAGAGAATCCGCCTAAATGTCCGGATGCAACCCATGTCTGAGGGTTCATAAGTATAGCACAGTCTACACCGACATTATACTTGTTTTCCTGGATGAATTTCTTCCACCATGCCTTCTTGACATTGTTCTTGAGCTCAACACCGAGGTTACCGTAATCCCATGTGTTTGCCAGGCCGCCGTAGATCTCTGAGCCGGGGTATACAAAGCCCCTTGCTTTTGCCAGTGCTACGATTTTGTCCATTGTCTTTTCCATTTGAAAGTCCTCTTTTCTATTACTTTTCTTTTATTATTTCTTCTTTGAAGGATCAAGGAATTTGTACACGATAGCCGCAAGTATGCCGCCTACTAAAGGAGCAAGTACAAATACCCAAACGTTTGTAAGCGCATCACCGCCTACGAATATAGCGGGTCCAAAGCTTCTTGCAGGGTTTACGCTGGTGCCTGTAAGCGGGATACCGATGAGGTGTACCAGTACAAGTGCAAGGCCGATAACGATCCCGGCTACGCTTCCGTTTTCACTCTTGGATGTAACGCCGAGTATAGCAATAACGAAGACAAATGTCAATATAATTTCTATAACAAATGAAATACCTGCATCTCCTTTATAAAGACCGTTTGTGCCCAAACCTGTCTCTTTTCCTACGATACCCATAAGTACTGCAGCTCCTGCTATTGCGCCTAAAAACTGTGCAACAAGATATCCTGCGAAATCCTTAAGTGTCATTTTTCCGCTTACTAACATAGCGATCGATACTGCAGGGTTGATATGACATCCGGATACGTTTCCGATAGAATATGCCATGGCTACGATAACAAGTCCGAAAGCTAAAGCTGTTGCAACATAACCTGCCTCAGGTACCTTACATCCTGTTACTGCTGCTACGCCGCATGCACAAAGAACAAGTACGAATGTTCCGATAAATTCAGCTACATACTTTTTGATAGATTCCATGATGATACCTCCTGATTTTTTGTTTTAAATTTTTAAGGACTATCCGAAGATAATCCTATTGGTTCTGATTATAGTCCAACACATCAAGTAATTCAAGTGTTTTTAGTGGTTTGTCCACATGATTTTTCAGATACTGTCCGACTGCTTTTTCAAGTTTATTATAGATTTCCGGGCTCAGATTAAACCCGAATAAGGATTTGTACGGTGAGGTAATGATGTAATGCATCGTGTATCTTACGGTTTCGGGTATTAACAGAAACCGGTTCTGATCGTTTGCCGTGCCTAACGTACCGTAAGCGGCTTTAGCACAGTCCCTGCAGCTTATCACGCCGTGAGGGATATCGAATACCCATTCACTGATATCTTCTTTTTTTCTGCATACCGAGCATTCGAATACGTTCGGTGCTTCTCCGTAATTGGCCAGTGCCCTTAGCTCAAATATCTTTCTTATAAGCGGCAGCGGTATACTGCCTTTTATAAGTGCTTTAAGGCTTGTGAACAGCAGCTTTACCTGCTCCTTTTCGTCGGAGTTTTCTCTGGTGAAATACTCCATCAGTTCGCAGAAATACATACCGTAGTAGGTTTTTTCCGGATCCATGGTTATTTCATCAAAATATATCTGGTTTTCACAGTTGGTCACGGAATACGAGTCCCGCCAGGCATATACCGTAAATGTGGCATATGTAAACAGCCGGCTGGCGGCCCGTAATGCTGACATGGGTTTTCTGGCACCCTTGGCAAAGGCGGAAATACGCCCCTTTTCCACTGTCAGCAGGCTTATTCTCCTGTCATAGTCGCCCATGGGTATGGAGCCGAGCACTATGCCGGTGAGTTTTATTTCTCCTGTCATTCTATGCCTTTCTTGTCAATCGGGTTCTATATCAAAGCCGTAGTTTTTCAGTAAGAAGGCACTGTCTCTCCAGTCCTTTTTTACTTTTACGAACAACTTGAGATTGATCCTGCAGCCAAGCAGTGCTTCTGCTTCAAGTCTTGCAGCGGTACCTATTTTCTTGATCATGGCACCCTGTTTTCCGATGATTATGCCTTTATGCGACTCTCTTTCACATACTATGGAGGCTTCTATGTCGTAGAACGGATCAGCTCCCATGTTGTTTGAAGGTCTTTCCTTCATTTTTTCTATGGCTACGGCTATACCGTGGGGTATCTCGTCATCAAGTAGCTTTAATGCCTTTTCCCTGATAAGCTCCGCAACTATCTGTCTCTCGGGCTGGTCTGTGAGCTCGTCTTCGTCATAGTACATGGGACCTTCCGGAAGCAGGTCGAATATTACCTTTTTAAGCACGTCCTCGTTGTAACCCTTGAGTGCGCTTATCGGAACTACCTCGTCGAAGTCACACAGATCCTTATACCTGTTTATGAGCTCAGCAAGCTTTTCCTTGCTGATGGTGTCGGTCTTATTAATTACCAGTACCTTGGGGATATCCGAGATATTGATTTCTTCGTCTTCTTCGTCGTTCGAAATGATTCCCTTCGAGGCGTTTTTATTATTCTTTCCTTTTGTGTCTTTGCCGCCGGATATCTGTGTACCGCTCTTTCCTGCCAAGCTCTTATCCGTATTTTCGGTATTCTTAGCTTTCTTTCTTCCCAGTACTTCCGCGATATGCATATCACCGGTACCGATATAGTCCGAGGGCTCTATGAGCCAAAGTATAAGGTCGGCTTCTGCCACGGTGCGTTCTGCCGTGTTTACCATATATTCGCCGAGTTTTGTCTTTGCTTTATGTATACCGGGTGTATCGAGAAATACAGCCTGGCCTTCATCTGTTGTAAGTATGGTACGTATCTTAGTCCTGGTGGTCTGGGGCTTATTGGATGTTATGGCGATCTTCTGGCCTATAAGCCTGTTCATAAGTGTCGATTTTCCGACGTTTGTCCTGCCTATCAGAGCCACAAAGCCCGACTTGAATTTTCCCATGGATTTATCCTTTCGATATTATAGCTATCTGTATGTTTTTACATGTTTGTTTGATTATATCAAAAAACGTCAAATTTCACAAACATTTCTTAAAAAATCATAAAATTATTTTGACTTTTTTGCTTTTATGTGGTAAAGTAATAAAAGATGTTGATACGACATCTATATTTATATTTTTTTGGAGGCAGTATATAATGAAAAAGGGAACTGTAAAGTGGTTCAATTCCAAGAAGGGTTACGGATTCATCTCTGATGAAGAAGGCAATGATGTATTTGTTCATTTCTCAGCACTGAACATGGAAGGTTACAAGTCTCTTGACGAAGGCCAGGC
>JAFZJK010000213.1 GCA_017553965.1 Lachnospiraceae bacterium
GCCAGGGGATTATTTTCACATCTTTGCTGAACTTTGTTTCACAGTAAGCGTTTCGGTCAAACTTCCAACTGTAACGTTTACCTTCTATACCTTTATTATTCAGATACTCCCAATATTTGTTAAAAACCTCATTTATTGCATGATCGTAATCAGTCCACGTATTGTCGTTGGAACCCCTTCCCGGAGCATCGTCAAAGCAGAGATATACTCCACCTTTTTTAAGCACTCTGAATATCTCGTCTACAACCTTCTCGGGATGAGAGATCAAATGAAGCATGCTGTTTGCAATAACACAATCTACACTTTCATCTTTAATGGGAATATCCAGAGCATTCATACGGCAAAGCATTACATTTTCCAGGGAAACGTTGTTGCTTTCGGCACGTTCCATCAGCAGGGACATCATTTTATTCGATATGTCTCCGGCAACAATCTTCATTCCAAGCTTCGCACAGGGCACGGTATATGCTCCGTCTCCACATGCAAGATCCAGAAGAATACCGTCTTTTACATACTCTTTAATAAGCTTTGAAGCTTCAACGTATTGTGAAAAAAGACTAAGTCTTGTTTTTCCCGAATAGCCTTCTCCGATTTCTTCGTAGCCGATGTAACAATCACCGTCACTATCGATAACCTTGTCAGGCATATTGCTCATCTGATAGATGGAATTAACACACTCTGTTGTAGCAAGATCAGTCTTAAAAATATTACTGTTAAACATAGTTAAATACCTCCATCCATATCCGATTTCACACTCACATGACGCTTAGTTTAATTTTGTTTGGACAATAAGCAGACCGTCTCCACATGTACTGTCCAAGGGAACATATCACAGCACTTAGCCTTTACAACCTTGTATCCATTTGCATTGAGTATTTCAAGATCACGTGCTAAGCTGGTAGGCTTACAGGATACGTATACTATGGTATCTACACCGTAATTGATAATCTTCGTCAACGCCTTCGGATGTATGCCTTCTCTCGGCGGGTCAAGAACTATGATATCAGGCTTAACAGTCAGGTCATCCAGAACCTTAAGCACATCTCCGCATATAAAGTTACAGTTATCTAGTCCGTTTAGCGATGCATTCATTTTGGCTGATTCAACAGCCTCGGGCACTATCTCAACACCGGTCACACTTTTAGCAACCGGTGCAATAATCTGAGCTATAGTACCGGTGCCTGAGTACAGGTCAAACACATTTTTATCCTTAGTATTACCCACAAAATCCCTGACGATCTTATACAACACCTCTGCGCCAAACGAGTTGGTCTGGAAAAAACTGAAGGTTGTGATCTTAAATATCTGTCCAAGTATTTCCTCAAAAAAGAAATCCTTGCCTTTAAGTACATCAATCCTGTCAGCCTTAACGGCATCTGCGGGATCATCATTTATTGAATGAAGCAGACCGACAATGCTGCCGTTCAGATTCAAGTTCAATAAACCGGTCTTGAGTTCTTCTAAGAAATCCTTTTCGCTGTCATTATAATTCATATCAGCTGTTTCAGCATCTTTTATTACCCTGCCAGGCCACTGTGATGTCGTAACCAGATTAACCAGTATCTCTCCTGTGGTAGCGGCTCTCCTTATAAGCAGATGCCTTAGATACCCTATATGCGACATCTTATGGCAGTAATCAAGCTTCCACTTTCTGCAGAGCTCAACCACATATTTAACTATCGTATTATAATCCTCATTTGTGATCTTACAGTCGGTTATCTGCAATATATCATAAAAGCTTCCGGCCTTATGAAGTCCTAAAGTCAGTTCTCCGTCCTTACATGAGTCACCGAATGAAAACTCCATCTTATTCCTGTAAGCTTTTTCATTCGGACTTGCTGCTATACCCATAAACTCATATTCATAGTCAAGGCATCCGTCCAGTATCCTCTTAACCTCATCAGCCTTTAGCTTCAAAAGCGCATCATATGTAAGTCTCTGGAATGTACAGCCGCCGCACAGCTCAAAATGAGGACAGAAAGGCTGTTCCGTCTCCATGGGTGATCTCTCATCCACACTAACCAGCTTACCCTCGCATCGGCCGTTTCTAACCTTAGAAAGTCTGAATGTAACAGTCTGCCCTTCGAGTACACCTTTAACGGCTATTTTCTCGTCCTCACACTGTACAACACCCTTGTTCGGATAGTCCGATCTTATTACTTTTCCTTTATAATCAAGCCCTTTTTTCAACGTTCCCATTAATTCTTTTAAAACCTCCAAAAATTCCAGTTGACTTCAATTCTTTAATGTAGTAAAATTTTATAGTGTAAAATCGATATTGATAAAATGAAATACATTATTCTGTTAAAAGGAGAAAGCAAGCTTACTTGCCCGTACAAACTATGAACATGAAACTTCACACCGAAGCAGTTGACTATTTGTTCGATGCAATACTCAGTCTCAAAAACCGTGATGAGTGCTATACCTTCTTTGAGGATGTCTGCACCATCAACGAAATACTTTCACTCTCCCAGCGTTTCGAAGTGGCAGCCATGCTCCGCTCCGGAAAAACCTATCTGGACATCGCTGAAAAAACAGGAGCATCCACAGCTACCATCAGCCGTGTAAACCGTTCATTGAACTACGGAAATGACGGCTACGACATGGTATTTAAGCGCCTCAACTCCGGTGAAACAGAAGAATAATTTCATACTCTTATAAGTCAAAGGCTTCCTTTAACAAAAGGAAGCTGACTTTTTTTAATATCAATTATATGTAAATATATCTTCAAGCTCCTGCTTGGTCAGTGAATCTATAAACACACCGTTTGATGTGATCACCGAATCAAGCAGTTCTTTTTTCTTAAGCTGCAGTCTGTATATCTTTTCTTCTATGGTACCACGGGTAAGGAGCTTCAGAACATATACATCGCTTGTCTGACCAATACGGTAAGCTCTGTCCGTTGCCTGTTCCTCCACAGCAGGATTCCACCAAGGGTCATAATGTATAACGGTATCCGCACCTATCAGGTTAAGTCCTGTGCCACCGGCCTTAAGGGAAATAAGGAATACTTCACCCTTACCGTCATTAAACTCCTTAACCATATCCAGCCTGTCCTTGGGCGCAGTCGAACCGTCCAGGTAGAAATAATCGATCTCTCTGGCTTCGCATTCCTTCCTGATAATATCGAGCATACCTGTAAATTGTGAAAATACTATGGTTCTGTGACCGTTGGCTATGGCGTTGTTAAGCTGCTGCATGAGCAGGTCGAGCTTTCCGCTGCCGCCCTTGTAATTGGTAAGGAAAGTCGACGGATGACAGCATATCTGGCGCAGTCTGGTAAGTGCTGCCAGTATCTTTATCCTGCTCTTTTCTATGCCGTTTTCCTGTATTTCGCCGAATATATCGCTCTTTAACTCGTTCATGTATGCCAGATATACCTTGGTCTGTTCCTCGGTCATATCCGTAAGCATCTTTTCCTCGAGTTTATCAGGCAGATCGTTAAGCACATCCTTCTTCATTCTTCTAAGGATAAAAGGTCTGATCCTCGAATTAAGGTCAGCTACCGCATTCTCATCGCCATTAATGATCGGCTTTTCAAAACGCATGGTAAATCTGGGATGCGTCATAAGGAAATTGGGCATGATATAATCAAACAGCGACCAAAGCTCCGAAAGCGAATTCTCTATAGGTGTACCTGTAAGGGCAAACCTGTGCTTTGCGATAAGCTGTTTTACCGACTGTGCATTTAAGGATGCCGCATTCTTTATAAACTGAGCCTCATCCAGGAATATGGTATTAAACATTATCTTCCTGTAAAACTGTACGTCTCTTCTCATTAACGGATAAGAAGTGATAAGTATATCATATTCCTCACCCGATTCGATCATCACCCTACGTTCCTGGGGAGTGCCGACTACTACGACACAATTTAAATCAGGTGCAAAATTGTTGATCTCATCGAGCCAGTTATATATGATCGAGCTAGGACATACGATAAGGAACTTCTGATGCTCCTCATCGGAATCGGACTGTTTCTTGCCCGCTATGTAGCATATTGCCTGCAGAGTCTTACCGAGACCCATATCGTCGGCAAGTATACCGCCCAAACTGTTGGAAGCCAGGTTCATCATCCACTTAAAGCCGGTAACCTGATAATTACGTAAGTTCGCATTAATTCCGTCCGGCAAAGTAAAGTCCATGGTCTCCGCATTGGTAATACGGTCTATCAGCTCTACAAACTCTTTATTCTTATTAACCTTAAATCCGCTCTTCTCCAGAGCTTCGTTAAGGTAGAACGAATTACTCTTACTAAGCTTAATACCTGTCTCATCAATATTCTTCGATGTAACTCCCAGGTTATCAAGTATGTTGGAAAGCCTCTCCATATCCCCATTTTCGAGATTGATAAAGCTTCCGTCGTACATTCTGTAGTACTTCTTTTTAACCTTTAACGCACGGAACAGCGCTTTGAGCTCATCATTTGTCATGTTCTCAAAGTCAAAATTCATCTCGAGTAAGTCCATCTTACTGCTTACCCTAAGACCAATATTAAAGTTGCTTCCGTTACGTATCTTAAGCTTCTTAAAGTCCTCGGAATAATAAAGCTCAGCCTGCTCCAAAAGGTCAGTCTTTTCACTTGAAAGAAAATCATAAATAGCAGACTCTGACTTTAACAGATAAAAACTGCTCCTCGACTCAAAACCGTAGTTTTCAAGTGTGGTGCATACCTTATCCTCAAGGTCCTTTTTCCTGATAATGATATAATAATCGGAATCAGGGTTCTCAAAGCTGCCGAATTCAAAATCACCGTATGTAAAACGCACTTCAGCCTTGATGCCGTTGTTATACCTGTCAAAATATATGGCAGTCTTGAGGTCGGGCGAAATATATCTGTCCTGGAGCTCCTCGGGGATATCGATATCCATGCTGTCACCGATCTTAGGTAACACTTCAACCAGGAATCTCTGCTTATTCTCATTTCTGAAATAAAGTGCGGGCTTATCAGCTCCGAGTGCATTAAAGAAAGGAGCATAATTACGCTTAAACGCAAGTGAGGGCATGAAAACAGCACCGTTATAATAGATCAGGTCTCCGTTTTTTGAAAGCGGGAACACCGACTCCTTATCACGGTAATCAAACATAATGGTATCATCGACTATATCGAGATCATATTTAATATTGGGATTTTCCTTGAATACTCTTACGTTTTCATAATTTTTCCCATAGAGATTAAGAGTAAATGTATTCTTACCCAAAAGCTGCAAAAGCCGCATAAGCAGAGGCTGCGTTATGCTCATATTTGCCTTGTAGAATATCTTTTTACTGTCCAGGCTCTCATCCATACCAAATACCTGATAAGTCTCCAGCATGAAATCAAGCAGGTTCTGAGATGATTTATCAAACTCACATTCCCTGTACACAAACACAAAATCCTTGCCCAGGGTAATGTCATTCTGCTTTACGTAGTCATTTAAAAACTTCTTGATAGTCTGCACCTTATACAGCTTATCTCTTCCGGCCTTGATGGAAAGATAAGCGCAGGTGCCCTGTTTTCCGAGTATCTCGGACACAGTGATAACAGGCTCGATATGAAATACAGTCTTGGGGAATATCATGTCCTCCTGTGCCTGGAAAAAGTCCAACACAGAACAAGCACGACGGTCTTCGGGATTAGGAAGCTGCATCAGCTTATCCTTTTCCTGTACCTTAAGTAACGCAAACAAGCCTGCTACCACATGTTTGCAGGCTTTAGGCTCGATGTTACCGGCTGAATTCGCACAGTTACATGAATATTCTATGGTACCGTCGGGATTGTCATTGATCAGTACCTTGTAGTCAAATACATCATTAACGGTTATACGCATCTGCCCTGTAGTCTTAACCACGGAAATGTTTTTAACCTGGTTATTTCTGTATAAATATATGCCTCTGTGATAAGTAAGATCGTCAGAAGCCAAGTTTTTTATCATCAGTCTTGATAACTGCTGCATTTACATACCTTTCCGCAGGCTTTAAAACTCAAGTCTGCTTTACACGATCAAATGTCCGGTCCTCTGCGGAACAGATTGCCCGGTTCAATCTCTTTATCTATATACACGAAAATCTTTTGCGATGCATGAGGACAGCTGGGCATCTCATTGCCCTGCTCGTCGGTGATCTTAAGCACATTGCATTTCTTAATATCAAGGGAACCGGGTGAAAGTATCTCTATTGTGTCCCCTGTACAGAATTTGTTCTTCTGTATAAGCTCGCACTTATATGCTTTTCCGGCATCACCGCATTCTCCGGCGTTAACATCACTCACCCCGAGCACAGTTCCCAGATACACATAATCCTTCACATAAGTGCTCTCGCCGTATACCATTGACTCACCCGAAGGCTTCCCGAAATAAAAGCCAGTGGTAAACATTCTGTTAGTACACTTGCCTATCTCTTCAAAATACAGAGGGATGTTTTTCTTATACTCATCAGGGTTCTCATAATAAGTATCTATCGCATTTCTGTAAGCTCTGGCAACGGTCGCCACGTAAAGCGCCGTCTTCATCCTGCCTTCGATCTTAAACGAATCGATCCCGGCCTCGCAAAGCTCGGGAATATGATCGATCATGCAAAGATCCTTGGAGTTGAAAATGAATGTGCCTCTCTCATTTTCCTCTATTGGCATATATTCGCCGCGTCTGTTTTCCTCGGAAATATAATACTTCCATCTGCATGGATGCGTGCACTCTCCTAAGTTCGCATCACGTCCTGTAAGATAATTTGAAAGCAAGCATCTGCCCGAATAAGAAATACACATAGCTCCGTGTATAAAGCTTTCTATCTCCATATCATCAGGGATATTATCACGTATCTCCCGAACCTCTTTTAACGTAAGCTCTCTGGCGGTTACCACACGCTTAGCACCCTGCTCGTACCAGAACCTGAAGGTCAGATAATTAACATTATTGGCCTGAGTACTGACATGCAGTTCCAGTCTGGGAGCAAAGGCCCTGGCCATGGAGAAAACACCGGGGTCGCTGATGATCAGACCGTCTGGTCCTATCTCGTTCAGCTCCTTAAGGTAATCCATGATCGGATCCATATCATCATTATGTGCTGTAATATTAACCGTGATATATATTTTCTTGCCTATAGAATGTGTATACTCAACAGCTTCTATAAGTTCCGGCTTTGTAAAATTGTGGGCTTTCGCGCGCAGGCTGAACATATCGCCGCCCACATATACTGCATCAGCGCCAAATCTGAAAGCTGTCTTTAATACATCCAAGCTGCCCGCAGGCATAAGTAATTCAGGTTTGTTCATGTTCCTCCTCTAAGGGGTCAGACCCCTTTATTGAGCGAAAGTGTAACTCCGTCACCTACAGGTATTACCACTGTCTCAAAATCCTCACAGTGTGTAAGCTCGTACAGATATTCACGCATCCTCTTGTGTATAGTCCTGTCTCTTCGTTCTATGGAAAACTTAGACTCTGCGATACTGCCCTCAAGCAGTACATTATCCGTTACCAGTATACCGCCCTTTTTTATCAGCTTTCTGATATCCTCCAAAAAGCTCATATACTGACCTTTAGCAGCATCTAAAAAAATAAAATCATAACCGGCGGTATGATTCAGACTAAGTTCCTTTAGTTTATCTGACGCATCCCCCTCTAACAAAGCAATCCTGGGATGGTCTTTTATGTTTTCTCTTAAGTGCACCAGCCTCATCTCCACCTTCTCAATTGTGGTGATCTTGGCCTGGGGTGCATAATGCTCTAAAAAAAGAGTGGAAAACCCGATCGCAGCACCTATCTCAAGTATGTTTTCCGGCTTTCTTTCCGCAAGTAAAAACCGTAATAGCGACTGCATGGATTTTCTTATAATGGGCACTTTGTTATCAAGTGCCCATTTCTCTAATCTGTCAAGTTCCTCCGGGAGATCCCGGTCCAAAGAATTGATATAATCCTCAATATGTTCGTTAACGATCATGGTGTAGATTCCGCATCCTCTAATGTGACTTCCCCTTCGATCGACTTATCCACGTCTGTTATATAGCTCAGGATCTCGTCATAATCCATGGAAGTATTCAGTATATAGGTTCCGCCTTTGATCTCGTACTTTTTCTTACCCTCTTTGCTGCCCATATTACCTATCTGCACCTTCAAAAAGAACGAGTATCTGTCAGGTATCAGCTTGTTAGTCTCAAGCTTGGCTGCAACATTCATCGTGGATTCACCTTTAAGGATCTGGATCTTAACGTCCCTTCCTTCCTCCTCCATATGAACGCTGCCGAATATCCTGTATGCGAAATCATAGGTTTTATCGATCGCTTTTACAAGGAAAAATATGATGACCGCGTAGATCACGATATTCAGGCAGATGCCTAAAAAGCCTCCGGTCATTCTGAGCAGTACTCGGGTACCGGAAGATCTGCCCGTTCCTTTGGCAACTCTTTGAGCACTCATTTAAACCTCCATAAACACGGGAAGAATGATAGGTCTTCTCTTCATCTTCTTCCACAGGAAATCAGCAAGCTCGTCCCTGATCTGCGATTTCATCTTATTCCTGTCAGTAATGCCTCTGCCCCTCATTGAATCCATGTTCATGATAACCAGATTTTCCAAATCCATGAAAAGCTCCTCGGCTTCCTTAACATATACAAAACCTCTTGAGCTAATGTCGGGACCGGCAATAAGTTCGCCCGATGCGGAATCAAGTGTAAGTGAAACAACCAAAAGTCCGCTCTCTGACAACTGCTGTCTGTCACGAAGTACGATATTTCCTACATCGCCTACTCCGAGACCATCAACCATAACCGCACCGACTTTAACTCTGTCGGCTATCTTACCCTCATCCTGTGATAGCTCAAGCACATCACCCGATGAAAGGATAAATACATTGTCCTTTTCAACGCCCATCCTGACAGCAAGATCCTTATGAGCCACAAGGAATCTGTACTCGCCGTGTACAGGCACTGCATATTTCGGCTTAACCAGTGAATAGATAAGCTTTATCTCCTCCTGGCAGGCATGTCCCGATACATGAGCATCTTGGAATATAACCTTTGCACCGATCATAGAAAGCTCGTTGATCACCTTAAATATGTTCTTCTCGTTACCGGGGATGGCTGAAGAACTGAATATTACCACATCACCGGGCTTGATGGTAACCTTTTTATGTATGTTGGCTGCCATCCTTGAAAGAGCTGCCATAGCCTCGCCCTGGCTGCCTGTAGTGATGATAACAGTCTGCTCATCCTTATAGGATTTGATATTCTCTATCGGGATGATGGTACCGTCCTTAACCTTAATATAACCAAGCTCAGTAGCAAGAGTTATGACATTTATCATACTCCTGCCTTCGATAACTACTTTTCTGCCGTATTTCTCAGCAGAATTAATGATCTGCTGTACACGGTCGACATTTGTCGAGAATGTAGCTACGATGATACGGTTGGTATTATTCTCCATAAATATGGTATCAAAAGTCTTACCCACCGTTCTCTCGGACATGGTATAACCCGGACGTAAAATATTGGTACTGTCGCAAAGGAGTGCCAATACACCCTTCTTTCCAAGCTCTGCAAACCTGGCCAGGTCGATCGTCTCGCCGTATACGGGAGTAAAGTCAACCTTAAAGTCGCCTGTATGTACTATGATGCCCGCAGGTGAAAAAATAGCCAGTGCCGCAGCATCAGCCACACTGTGATTTGTACGTATAAACTCTATCCTGAAATCGCCCGCAGAAACGCTCTGGCCGTATTTAACAGTCCTAAGCTTAAGCTTCTTGGGCATCTCATGTTCTCTTAATTTATTCTCAATAAGAGCCATTGTAAGGCATGTGCCGTATACAGGCACATTAATCTCCTTTAACACATAAGGCAGAGCACCGATATGGTCCTCATGTCCGTGTGTGATAAAGAAACCCTTTACCTTATCTATGTTGTCCTTTAAATAAGACACATCCGGTATAACAAGATCTACACCGAGCATTTCGTCTTCCGGAAATGCTATACCGCAGTCAACTATAATGATCGAGTCATCATATTCAAAAGCGGTTATATTCATACCTATCTGTTCAAGTCCTCCCAAAGGAATGACCTTAACAGCAGATGTCTTTTTCTCTTCTGTCATTTTAATTCCTATATTTTATTACAATCAATTATCTATGTTGTTTAATCATTTTATATGCTAAATACGGCATCTCGTTTTCGGATACCTAAGCATAACATGATCACTCCTCAACTATATCTACATCATCGAGAAGCTCGTTAAATACCTCACCTACAGCAAGAAGCTCCTTGTCGTCATCAACAAGGTCGTAAGCTACTTCCTTGCTGTCGGATGCAAGCTCTTTTAATATATAAGCATTGGCCTCATCACTGTCTTCAGTATCGGTAACAAGTAAATAGTTTTTCCCGTTAAGCTTTGTATCAGCTACTACAAAAAGATCTAACTCTACACCTTCATCGGTGGTAAACTTTATCGATCTGCTTTCTTTCTTTTCATCCATACTAATACCCCGCCTTATACGTTTTGTTTTTGAAGAGCAAGATAATCAAGATAATTCTGAAGTATGATAACAGCTGCAAGCTTATCGATCACCTTGTTCTTTTCATTAAGATCAGTGCCTGCTTCCTGTAATACACGGTCAGCTGAAACAGTACTGAAACGCTCATCCCATAATATAACCGGAAGTCCGGTCCTACGCTCTAGGTCAGCCGCAAAAGCTCTCGACTTTTCAGCTCTGTCACCTTCAGTGCCGTCAAGCTTTTTAGGAAGACCAACAACTATACGGTCAACCTCGTACCAGTCAATAAGATACTCTATACGCTGATATGTCTTCCTAAGCTTATTCTCATGTGTTCTTCTGATCGTCTCGATACCCTGTGCAGTAATAAGCAGCGGGTCGCTGATGGCAACTCCGCATGTCATACCGCCGAAATCAAGTCCTATTATCCTGCCCATTAAACAAAACTCCTTAAAAGCTTATTTAAAGTTTATATCAATGTATTCCTTTAAAAGCTCCTCAATGATCTCATCACGCTCTACACGCATGATCTGGCTTCTGGCACCGTTATGACTTGTGATATAGGTAGGATCGCCTGACATGATGTAACCAACTATCTGGCTTACAGGGTTATAGCCCTTCTGTGTAAGTGCAAGATATACATCTGCAATAGTGTCCTTAACCAGGTTCTCAGTTTCCTTCACAGGTCTGAAATATTGTGTGTCGCCTCTAGATTCCATAAATAAACCCCGTTTCTGCGCAGCTTTTGGGGAGTGCGCTTCCCTAAAAATCCATCATATAATTATACTGTAGAATCGTAAAGTTTTCAAGTGATTTCTTACTATTTTAGTAAAATTTTACCTAAAAGAACCGAATTATCCTTAATCCCGGTAACTTCTACCTCGATAATGTCATTAATAGCGACATTTTTAGAGGTGTTTTTGCCGTTTTGAGGATCGTCACAATCAAGCGATGCCTCTACAGAAACATATCTTTCTGTAAGACCTTTAACAATGACTTTTTCCGGACCAACCTCGATACTTTCCATTTCCTCCACAAGTATCTTTACTTTCTTCCCCACAAAACCTTCCAGGTACTCCAGCGCGGTCTTTTCTTCTAACGCCTGCACCTTAAGGCTTCGCTCATGTTTTTGCTTATCTGTCAGCTGTCCAGGCATACGGTCAGCTACAGTACCAGCACGTCTGGAATACTTAAATATATGTATCTTGCTGAAAGCAACCTTTCTTAAAAGCTCACATGACTCCTCAAACTCTTCTTCAGTCTCTCCCGGGAAACCAACTATAACATCGGTCGTGATCGAAGGCTTATCATAATACTTACGCAGTATCTCGCATCTCTCCAAAAATTCAACACCGGTATAATGCCTGTTCATACGTTTTAGTACAGTATCACAACCACTCTGCAGTGACAGATGGAAATGAGGACAAACTTTATCAAGCTTAACAAGCTCGGAAACAAAGCTGTCAGTGATGATCCTGGGCTCCAACGAACCAAGTCTGATACGTTCGATACCGGGTATTACGTTAATCTTCTTCAAAAGCCTTAACAGAGGTTCTTCCTCTACGGCATTATTACCACCATTGTTATCCCACGAGCTGTCTTCTTTTGAATCATGAGCCAAGTCAAATGACGATTTTATCATAGCTCCGTCATTATTTTCATCTTTCCCATCAGATAAGCTATTCAATTTCTCTTTAGCTCTCATAGTTAACTCATAATTATCATAACCATACGACGAAATGTGTATACCCGAAAGTACTACTTCTTTAAAACCCTTTGCAGCAAGCTCCTTTATTTCATCAATTATCTCTTCTTCATCCCTAGATCTAACTCTGCCTCTGGCAAAAGGTATTATACAATATGTACAAAACTGGTTACATCCGTCCTCTATCCTGACAAAAGCTCTGCTACGCTCCGGATAATCATTTATAGAAAAGCTCTCTACCAGCTTTTCAGAAGCAATATCATCTACAAACGACTCATCAGACCTTTTATCAAAATACTCACGTATGATACGAGCCACTTCACCCTTATGATTGTTACCGATGATCAGGTCAGCCTCACTTTTGAGTTCTTCCTCTTTACGAGTCTGGACATAGCAGCCCGTAGCCACTATCAGCGCATCAGGATTAAGCGTTTTAGCCCTGTGCAGCATCTGACGTGACTTTCTGTCAGCTATATTGGTGACCGAGCAGGTATTAATGATATAAACATCGGCCTTCTCTGAAAAATCCACTATCTCAAAGCCCGAAGTTATCATATCTTCCCTGATATATTCGGTTTCATAAGAATTTACCTTACAGCCAAGTGATAATAATGCGGCTTTTTTATTCATATAAAAATCCTTTCACGTGTCAATGGGTACTTTTTGACACACCAATTATCCCTATATTTTGTATAAAGTGTACAGCAATTACCTATATATACCACAATTTGTGAATATTGCACAAATCATGACCGGTTAAAACTCTTAGCCGGATTAAAAAGAATATAAATAAATCTCTAAAATCTCCTTAAAATTTGGTGCTTTAGAGTGTTGACTTTATTATAAACAAACGCTATACTAAGACTCGTAAGGCAGATGAGAAATCAAATGCCTATCGGAAAAGGTTGGTACAAGAAAGGAGTACAGAAAATGAAAACAGTAAAAATCAGTTTAAATTCTATCGATGCAGTTAAGTCATTCGTAAACACAGTTACTAAATATGATTCAGATTTTGATCTTGTTTCAGGCAGATACGTAATCGACGCTAAGTCAATCATGGGTATCTTCTCACTTGATCTTTCAAAGCCTATCGAACTCAACATCCATTCTGAGGAACAGCTTGATGAGATCTTAGATAGCTTAAAGCAGTTTGTAATTGAATAACTTAAACTTACACAGGATTTAAGAAAGACGGCAGCATAAGCTGCCGTTTTTTCTTTTGTTTTCTATTATTAATCTTCCGTAACCTCAATTATCTCCACATCATTAATAGCCTTTTCTACCAACTCTTCTATCGTCCCTACAAGCTTCTTCTCTGATCTCTCAATAATGTGCAGATAAGGCTTTGTAACAGGATGCTTTGCAACAAATATGGTGCAGCAGTCCTCGTACGGCTGTATGGATGTCTCATATGTGTTGATCTTTTCTGCTATATCAACGATATCCTGCTTATCAAAAGCTATAACCGGTCTGTATACGGGCAGTGTACATACTGCATTGGTAGCAACAAGGCTCTGAGGAGTCTGGCTTGCTACCTGACCGATGGACTCACCTGTGATAAGTGCCTGACAATGATTTGCATATGCGAAATGCTCCGCTATTCTCATCATATATCTTCTCATGATGATGGTAAGTTCGTCTCTCGGGCATTTATCGATGATAGCCAGCTGTATATCCGTAAAATTAACCACATGAAGCTTAATAGGTCCTGTATATACGCTTATCAGCTTAGCAAGGTCAACCACCTTCTGCTTAGCTCTCTCAGATGTATAAGGCGGAGCATGGAAATAAACCGCATCAATCGTAACACCACGTTTAGATACCATGTAACCGGCTACAGGGCTGTCTATACCGCCTGAAAGAAGCAGCATCGCATGACCGTTAGCGCCGACAGGCATACCACCCAAGCCCTTAATAGACTCCGAATATACATAAGCCATATTTCTGATCTCTACATAGAGCAGTATCTGAGGGTTATGTACATCCACCTTTAACTCAGAGAATCTGTCAAGCAGATATCCTCCCATATCAGAGCATATCTGCGGTGACTGTATAGGGTAAGATTTATCGGAACGGCGTGCCTCAACCTTAAAAGTATAAGGCTTATTTCCGTATCTTTCCTCAAAATAGTCACCAGTTTTAACAGTCAGATTATCCCACGAAGCATCCTCGATCACATACGCAGGGCATATCTCCCACACGCCGAATACCTTCTTCATCTGGTCTACGGCTTCATCATAATCGTAAATGTCAGGGCAGTTAACCTTAAGTCTTCCCTGTTCCCTTTCTACAGTAAAGCCGTCGGCTACCTTGGCGAGTTTTTCAGCTATCCTGTCACAGAGAGCATCCTCAAATACGTATCTGTTCTTACCCTTGATACCTATCTCTGCATATTTGATCAAAAATGCCTTGTAATTCATTTCAATTCCTTTCTATTTCCTGGTAAATCTTGAATATATCGGTACTAACTCTTTTAACATATCTATACAGTAATCGATCTCATCCATAGTGGTATGTACCGAAAAACTAAAC